>JAZQMR010000102.1:0-17420 GCA_045543505.1 Acutalibacteraceae bacterium
ATCGCTACCGAGGGATTTTAAGTCCCTTGTGTCTGCCTATTCCACCACACCAGCACATCAACGGAATTATATTAGCATAAAAAAACGCAAAAAGCAATAACTACACACACCAGGAGTGCCCAAAGTGAGCATTTTTCGTCGGATTAGCTGCCCAGCCAGGCCGCGAGGCCAAAGAAAATATTATTTTCTTTGTGGCCCAGCACTCAACGGTGTTGAGTGCTGGGCTGGCCGAAGGCACGCAGGGCCTTCGGCGCCTTGCGACCGCTAGATGCTCAATTAGGGCATTCCCCACACACCAAGGCTTGGCAATTCCAAATTAAAGATTTTCTTTTTGATTTAGTCTCGATAATTCGAACAGTGCTCTACTTGACATTATGACATACCCTGTTGAAGCTCCGCATAGAATAGCGTTAAACAAAAAATTTCGCAATTAAGGCTCTCGCGGGAAACACTTGCTCTAGTATTAACACATATCCATATGTATTATTTTTATAAGAACAAATGTCCCCGCTTCAAAAGCACAAAAACAGCAAGGATCCTTGTTTTAGTAACTAAACGGAGAAACCTTCTTGTGCCAAAAAAATTCCGTGAGCTGTCCGTTCCACTTACTTGGATTCATCTGACTTGGAACTTTCTCCTGGATTTCATAAAAAACACCTTTTGCAGATGCAGCTACTGATGCCTGATGATACGACTCACAAGTGGTGGTATCCATCCACAGGCCGTTTGTTCTTGCGTAGTTCAAAGCTCCTATTTCTGTTGTGAAGTATCCTGAATATCTTGTTTTGCTACCTGGTGGCGTAGGAACATACCATCTTGTCACATTGCCCTCTGTTGCTGCATAAATTTGTCCGCCGCAAACTAGTGCTAAGTCGTCGTTGCTTAATTTCGATAAAACTTCCTTTGCCATGATCGTTCCTCCGTTGTTAATATATTTTTCAAATAAAAGGAAAAGTGCTAATTACAGAGTAAATTTCAGAATCCACTAGCGATTTTTCTGCGGCCTCTTCTGGGCTTAAGCAATCTATTATGTTTTGGTTAACAAAATCAGGTGAATGTCGATGAGCCTCTTCTTCGGTGCCGTATATGAAAAAGCCTATTTCATTAGGCACAAAATATAGGCAGCTTCTTTTGCAAGTACCCTCAACTTTGTAAGTTAGGCCATCAAAACTGTCTATTCCATTCACTTTATAAATTTGCCCACCGCAGACATTTGCTAAATCTTCATCTGTTAGTTTCTTCAATGTTTCGTACATTATATTTCTACGACCAATCTTAATTTTATTTTTAACTTACTTTTTAGCCAATAAATGAATTTTGTCTACCCATTTCCAAGCTCTTTTTTCCGCATCCTCTAAATTTTTGCATTTTTTTAATTTGATTCCCCACTTCAATGGTGAGTTCTCAATCGCTGCGGTCATATTGTAGGTCATAAAAATTCCAATCTCGTCGGGCACAAAGTAACGCGTCTGGTTGTTTTCCAGGTCGAGAGCACAATAAATTTTTTGCCCGCCATAAATACTGGCTAAGTCATCATTGCTTAATCTGATAAACATTGTATTTGCTTTTTTCACTACTTCAGTTCAACTCCAAGCCTTTATAATCTTATAGCAAGTGCAATCAGCATTAGCGTAGCTTACAGCCTCACTATAATTTGAGCACACAACTATATCCTGTCTACGCAGATGTCCGGAATTATTTATCGCTTCAGTTTTATTGTAGTGTATAGCATAGCATCCTGCGTTCGGCACTACATAAATCTCTTCTCCACCAACTTTGTAAATTTGTCCACCACAAACGCTCGATAAATCCTCGCTGCTTAATTTTGTCAGTTTGTGTCTTTTCATTGCTTCACCTCTTTATTCACTAAGGTAATTTGCGATCGAATAAAAAATGCTATCTGTTTTGGCAAAATCTTTGGCATCCTCAAAAGTCCAGCAAGGGACAATGCCTTTTTTGGCAAGGTGAGGCGAGTTAGCTAGGGCTTCTGTTTTATTGTAGTATGTAGCATAGCCGGCTGCGCTCGGCACTAAATAGCAATAGGCCTCCTTCTCCTCGTCGAAAAACTCATAAATTTGTCCGCCGGTTATATGAGCTAAATCGCTCAAGCACAGCTTACAAAGTCCACTCTTTTTCATTTTAGGCCTCCGATTTTGTGGTTAAAATGCTTATGTGTCCTAATTGAACGTAGAACTATAGCGCAAAAAGTCTCTAAATACACTGCGTTCAGCCTCATCGGCACTTAAACAACGAGTAACGCTAGTAGAAATTAAGTGGGAGGTTTCCCAAGGTGTCGGCAGTTCATCTGTATATTGTATGTTCCCTGTACGAGATATAAAGCAGTATCGAGTAGTATTATTTGTAGTGAAAAAAGAGTAGATTTGCCCGCCAGTTACACCGCTCAAGGCGTCCAAACTAAGCCGTTCTATGCCTCTACGCTTTATTCCCATTTTTATCCTCCTTATCAAATTTTGCGCCAACGGTTATCAAAGATTCTAACAAAATTCGACATAAAAAGTCAATTTTTTCTTTTGGCCTCCAGACCGGCAACCTTGGACTCTATTTACAAATTATTCTGAAAGAGCTAAAATAAAGCCAAATAAATTTTTGGAGGCCGGCAAAATGAAAATTAAATCAACATGGATACCGTTTTTTTTGTCACTTGTCGCAATCGTGAGCGTGCGCGTGTACCAGATGACCTCGATAGGAGTCCCTTCCGTGCGGATGCAGTGGGATAATCTCGAGATGATCTGCTTTTGTGTCGCCGCTGTCGCAACCGTCGTTATAATGCTAATGAGCTACATGTCAAAGGACATCCCGGAAGTTTTCGTCCTTAAGAAAAATCCATTCGTCGGGCTGACTTCATTCCTGGCCTCAGCCGTTGTAGCCCTGAGTGGCGTCAACGAGATTCAAGCTTATTTATCTGGAAACAAGGAAATTCAGCGCCTTACATTTGGCGTTGCTGGTATTTTAGCCGCAGTGGCCTTTATTTTCTTCGGTTTGTGCTTTTTGCAAGAGAAAAACCTCTTCGAAAAAAACAAGCTGTTTGCCTGCCTTCCGACGTTTTGGGCGGTAATGTTACTTGCAAAGCTGTTTTCGGCCTACAACGCCATCAGAACGGACTTTATTCATGTCACAGATGTTTTATCTGTCATCGGATTGCTTTTCTTCTTATTCGAGCAAGCAAGGCTATTTGCGGGCCTGTTCAACGCAAGCACTATTAGGAAGCTTTTTTACTTCGGATTTGGCTCTGTTTTGTTCACGATGACTTTTGCTACTAACACCCTGGCAAAAACGTTAGATTTGGGCCAAAAAATCGATTCTAGCACAATGCTAATGCTCGCGACGCAACTGGTTATGGTTTTGTACGTTGTGAGTGTGCTCTTTGCGGTTAGAGTTGGCCAAGATGCTGAGTTTGTCGAGGAGATTTCCTCAGGTGCACCAGAGAAAACTGAAGAATATGTTGCGGCCGACAAGCCTGTTGAAAAAGATCCTACTAAAGATGTCACTGAAGTGCAAGAAAACACGGAGATGGCCGAGGTTGACGCGTTGATAGCGGACATCTTGACCGAAAAAGAAACAACCGACGAGGCTTAAAAAGGCGTTATAAAGGTATTTTCTTGAGATTTTTTCATACAATTATATAATCGATTTGAGTTTAGGAGGCATTCTCGTATGGCGATAAAACTTGGAATCAACGGATTTGGGCGCATAGGAAGGCTGGTTCTCCGCGCCGCGATGGCTCAGCCGGAAACCTTCGATGTAGTCGCGATAAATGACCCTTTCATCGACCTTGATTATATGGTTTACATGACGAAGTACGACTCGGTGCACGGTCGGTTTCGCGGCGAGGCTCGCGCAGAGGACGGCAAATTGGTCGTCAACGGCAAGAAAATCGCTGTTCACGCCGAGAAAGAGCCCGCTCAAATCCCTTGGGGCAGCGACGGCGCCGACTATATTATCGAGTCGACTGGCGTCTTTTGCACTACGGAGAAGGCCTCGGCGCATCTTAAGGCCGGCGCGAAAAAGGTAATCATCTCGGCGCCCGCAAAGGACAGCGAAACTCCGACGTTTGTCTGCGGCGTGAACCTTGAGAAGTACACCAGCGATATGCAAGTCGTGTCAAACGCCTCCTGCACGACGAACTGCCTGGCACCGCTCGCGAAGGTGATAAACGATAACTTCGGCATCGCGGAGGGCCTGATGACCACTGTGCACGCTGTCACCGCGACGCAAAAGACTGTCGATGGCCCCTCAAACAAGGATTGGCGCGGCGGCCGAGCCTCTCTCGGAAACATCATTCCGTCCTCAACCGGCGCCGCCAAGGCGTGCGCGTTGGTCATCCCCGAGCTCGCCGGCAAGCTCACCGGTATGGCCTTTCGCGTCCCGACGCTAGATGTTTCCGTCGTTGATTTGACTTGTCGCCTCGAGAAATCCGCGACTTATGAGGAAATTTGCCAAGTGGTCAAGCGCGCCTCTGAGCACGAAATGAAGGGCATCTTGGGCTACACCGAGGACGCAGTGGTTTCGTCGGATTTCGACACCGACGAGCGTACCTCCATCTTTGATGCGAAGGCCGGCATCATGCTGAACGAGCACTTTGTGAAGCTGGTCGCCTGGTACGACAACGAGTGGGGCTATAGCAATAAGCTTTTGGATTTGGTCTCGCACATGGCGAGTGTTGATAACAAATAAAAACAGGGCGCCGGCAGAAGGATTAGGTTCTGCCGGCGATTTTATTGCAAACTTATTTTTATTTTTTCGACAAAGATAAGAGCTTTTTCCCTACTAATGCGGCTAGCACACACCAAATCGAGTCTGTAGGCATAAAAGCCAACGCACCGACTTGAAGCGCAACAAGAACGGAAAGATTACTGTGCATATAAAGAGTTCTGATCACATACATGTACGAGACCCCGCAAAAATAAACAAAGGTCATGCTCAAGAAACAGCCGACTAACAACCAGCAGAAAGAGATTTTTCCAAATTTGTTTTCTATTCTCTCTCGAGTAAATCCTGCAATGAAAGCGCTTCCAACAAAGCCTAAAATATATCCAAATGAAGGATAAAAAACATAGCCAACCCCTCCGCCGGCAGAAAAAATCGGGCAACCCAAAAGCCCTAAGACTATGTATGTAACCATGGATAAAGAGCCCAGCTTTGAACCGAGAATGATTCCCGCCAGCAAGCTAAAGAAAAATTGCATACTCAACGGCGGAAATGGCGGTGGCAACGGAATTTTAAGCACTGTTCCCGCGGCCGCCATGAACGCGATAAACAAGGCAGAAAGTGTTAAGCGAAAAACTTCTTTTCTCAAAAATTACCCTCATCCTTACACAATGAAATTAAAAATCATTATATTTTCTCAACCTCTTCTCAAGCAACTCTTGTGTCGGAATGTCTTTGCACTCGAGCAGAAACGCATTTATTTCCTGCTTAACTTGACTAGCGATTTCCTCGAAGGAATAACTATCCTCTTCTATAACAACATCAGCGAAACCTACTTTTTTGAGTTCTTCCGGAGTAATTCTCAAAAATTTTGCAGCCTCGAATTCTCTCGAGGTGTCTTTCCAGAGAATGTTCGCGCACGACTTTGGCGAGATGACCCCAAATGTCGAAAACTCAAGCATGACGATTCTGTCTGCTACACTAAGCGCCAACGCACCGCCGCTGCCGCCAAATCCGATAACCACGCTTATTGTCGGGACTTTCATATAGGCAAGCTCCATCAAATTTGCAGCTATGGCGTTGCTCTGTCCGCGATTTTCAGCCTCCCTGCCAGGATAGGCGCCTGTCGTATCCACAAAGAAAACAATCGGGCGACCAAACTTCTCCGCTTGCCGCACGGCGCGCAAGGCCTTCCTATAGCCCTCGGGCTGCCCCATGGAATAGTTGAACTTTATTTGCTCCTCGAGATTCTTGCCTCTGTTTTGACCAATTACCGTCACAGGTGTTTCGTCCAGCAAGGTGATTCCCGTTGTGATAGACGCGTCGTCGCCAAAGAGCCTATCGCCGTGCATCTCAACGAAGTCCGAAAAAATCTGCTTAATATAGTCATTCGCGTTCGGCCTAGAGGGCGATGCTATGATTTTCAAATGCTCCTCAATTGTTGTTTTCATAAAAACGCCTCCCGTGCAGCCTCAAAATCCGCGCTAAAGTCGGCCTAATATTGTCTCGCGTAACAACCATATCAACCATCCCGTGGCGGAGAACATCCTCCGCCGTCTGAAAGTCTGCTGGGAGCTTTTCTTTGGTCGTGTCTTCAACGATGCGACGGCCGGCGAAGCCAAACACCGCGCCCTCCTCGGCGATGATTATGTCCGCGACGGAGGCAAAACTCGCGGCGACGCCGCCCAGGGTCGGGTTTGTCACCACGCAGACGTACAGCAGACCCTTGTCGCTGTGCCGCTTGACTGCCGCCGACGTCTTCACCATTTGTAGCAGCGAGAAAATACCCTCTTGCATCCTCGCGCCACCAGACACCGTCACGCCAATCACGGGCAAATTTTTCTCGCACGCCAGGTCGAACGCTCTCTTGATTTTCTCGCCGACGACGCGGCCCATCGTGCCCATCATGAAGTTGCCGTCCATGACGAAAATAACGACTGCGCGACCGCTAATTTTGGCCTCACCGTAGACGACCGCCTCGTTCAGCGAGGTGGCCTCTTTTGCTTTCCGGAGCTTTTCCTTGTATTGCGGAAAGTTTAACACATCACGCGAGGTCATCTCGGCGTCATGCTCGACGAAGCTGCCATCGTCTATCAGCATTGCCAGGCGCTCGTGCGCCGACAAGTATTTCTTCTTGTAGTAAAGCTCAAAAAAGCCCGTATCATGCCGGCCAATGCGAAAAATCTCGTTGCGCAACACCCTTTTATGAAGGCCTATATTAGTTTCGATGCCCTCTATTTTTAGGGCATCCAACGCCTTTTCAAGGTTGTCGATAGCCTCTTCTCGAGTGTCTCCACGCGCAACTAATTTTCCTACAAGCGCATCGTAAAAAACAGGGACTTGGCAACCCTCGTACAAAAAAGTTTCAAATATAACATCGTCGTTTCCAGCAAAATTGAGCCTCGACACCAGGTTCTTTTCGCCCGCGTTGCAGATGTTAATTCGGCTCTCAAGCGCGCAGCCACGCACTTTTATGTCGTTCTGCTCGAGCTTGAGCTCCTCGCCAGCCGCGACCAAAATTTGCAACTCGACCAAGTTCAGGCCGGTCGTCAGCTCGGTTACGGGGTGCTCCACCTGCAGCCGGCAATTCATCTCCATGAAGTGAAATCGTCCGCACGCGTCGAGCAAAAATTCCATCGTTCCGCAGCCAACATAGCTTACACTCTTGGCCAACTTGACGCACTGCTCGAAAAGCTCCCCCCGCTGATTTGCATTCAACTTCGCGCAAGGAGCCTCCTCTATCAATTTCTGATTTTTGTCCTGAATCGAGCAATCCCGCTCCCCGAGGCAAAGCACATGGCCGTGCTCGTCCGCGACTATCTGCATCTCGACGTGGCTCGCCGGCGAAATGTACTTTTCTAACAGGGTCTTGTCGCCGTAGAATGTTTTCTCGGCGGCCGACACAAAATTTCTCACATCTTGAGGCCCTCGCAAAACTTGAATTCCTCGTCCGCCGCCGCCGTTTAATGGCTTGGCAAGAACCGGATAGCCTAATTTCTCTGCGGCCTTTTCTATCTCGTCCGCGTTGAAGTCAACCGCCTCACCGAGAATTACATGTAATCCGTTTTCTAGCGCAGCTTTCTTCGCCAAGGCCTTGTCACTCATGGCCCTCATAACATCAGACGGCGGCCCGATGAATTTAATTCCATTCTCCTCGCACAAGCGCGCAAAATCAAAGCTCTCCGCCAAAAAGCCATAGCCTGGATGAATCGCCTGCGCGCCGGTCGCCGTGGCCACCGAGAGAATCGCTCTCATGTTGAGGTAGCTGTCCGTCGCGCTCGCGGCGCCCACGCAATAGCTTTCGTCGGCGAGCATGGCGTGCAGCGCGTCCTTGTCGGCCGTCGAGTAAATGGCTACCGTCCGTATGCCCATTCGCTTGCAGCTCCGCACGATTTTAACGGCTATCTCGCCCCTGTTCGCCACCAAGATCTTCGAAAACACGCCCCTCACCACCGATTTTACTGTTTTTTATACTTGAACAAAACCTGCGAAAACTCGATTAGATCTCCGTTTTTGGCGCAAACCTCCTCGATTATGCCGGCATCGTCAGCTCGCACCTCAGTAAAGGTCTTCATCGCCTCGAGAACGCAAAGGACATCTCCAGGCTGAAAACATTGTCCAAGCTTCATCAAGGGCGGCTCGCCGTCGGAGTGGCTCTCGTGGAAGACTCCCACCACTGGCGAGATAATCGTATGAAGTTGCTCGTTTTCCTCGAGTGCAGATCCGGGCGCGGCGTCGCAAGATATTTCGTTAGCGGTTCCCGTAGGAGTTTTCTCAACGCGATATTTCTTGTCGTCCTCGCAAAGCTCCGCCGCGGTCAGATCGTACTCGAGCAGCACCTCCGACAACTCGCGCAACTTATCTGCGTCGCTTTTTCCTTTCAAAACGGCTCACCTCATCCCTTCCTTAGCGAAGGCTGTCCTTCAAGAACACCTCGCGACTTTTTTCGTCCAGGCTGCGCAAATACGCGTCATGCACCGCTTCCGGGTCGCTTTCTAGCAAGCTTCGCAAGGAGTTTAAAATCTCTACGATCAGCGCGCTCCGGTTGATTGCTTGACCGCTTGCCAGCCTTAGTGAGGTCGCGATGTTCTCTATCGGTGGCTCGAAAGCTGTGTTATTCACGTTGACACCGGCGCCGATGACGACGTGCGCAAGGCCCGCTCCATTGGCATGCGCGGCCGACTCTATCAGGATTCCACAAACTTTTTTGCCACCAATTAAGACATCGTTTGGCCATTTTAATTTGATCTCAACCGCGGCGACGTTTTTTATCGCATGACTTATCGCCAAGCCTGTTGCCATCGAGAGAAACTGCAACTCAACGGCAGGTCGCATCAACACTGCGGACATATATATTCCAACATCCGGCGGCGAAAAGTATCTTACTTGATTTTTCCCTCGACCTCGCGTTTGGGCATTCGCTAAGACCAAAAAATTCCCACAAGGACTCTCTTCGCTGGCGGCAATCTCCTTAGCAACGTCATTTGTCGAGGA
Organism: Acutalibacteraceae bacterium; assembly: GCA_045543505.1. Taxonomy (GTDB): domain Bacteria; phylum Bacillota; class Clostridia; order Oscillospirales; family Acutalibacteraceae; genus CAG-557. The sequence continues at coordinate 9,163 of JAZQMR010000102.1, forward strand.
TACCACATCGCGATAAAAGATGTTGCTTGTGAAAGAGTTCGCGCCGGCGATTAAGTCTAAATCATAACTACTCATCTCTAGCACCAACTATGGCCTCGAACTTTCTCAAGTCCTCTTCGATGTCCAGTGACAAGGTGCAAACATCACTGCAAATGCTCTTGTTTAAGTTTTTGAGGACACTTTTGGGTCCAACCTCGACGAACAAGTTAACTCCAAGCTCGCGCGCCGATCTTATCGACTGCAGCCATCGTACTGGATTCAACATTTGCTCCACCAGATTCTCCGGGATATCTTCCTCGCTCGAATAAAGTTTGCCGGATACGTTAGAAATTATCGGCACAACCGGCGGCTGAAAGCTGATTTGATTCAAGCGCGCGCGCAACTTATCCGCGGCGGGCCTCATTATGGAGCTGTGAAATGGCGCTGAGACATTTAGTGGCACGCTTCGTATGTTTTTCTCTTTCAAGCGCCGTTTCAACTCTCCTACGGCCGCGGTGTGCCCCGAAACAACCACTTGATTCTCCGAATTATAATTTGCAACCTCCAAAATGGCGCCGTCGCTCGAGATTCCCTTGCAAAGTCGCGAAATTTCATCAAAATCAGACGTTATGACTGCGAGCATCGTGCCGGGAATTTTCTCGCCGCACTCGTGCATGTAAAGGCCACGGTCTCTCGCAAGCGCCACACCCTCCGCAAAACTTATCACCTCAGAGCACACCAAGGCACTTAACTCACCGAGGCTGTGGCCTAGCATCACGGTCGGCGAGAGTTTTTTCTCCTTAACGTAGAGTCGATACATTATATAACTGATTGTCAAGAGCGCGGGCTGAGTGTTGTATGTCTTCGTAAGCTCGATGGCATCGCCGTTAAAGCACAACTCAGATAGAGAAAACTTCAAAACCTCGCTAGCCTCGGCGAAAAGCTCTCTCGCCAAAGGGAATTTCTCGTATAAAAGCTTGCCCATGCCGACATACTGCGAGCCTTGCCCCGGAAGCAAAACCGCAAACCGCAAGGCCTTTTCCTTGGTCAACGACATCCGCCACGCAGCTCCTCACTCGCTATTTTTTATTTTCCTCGATGAGCCTTACAATATCCGCGATCGTCTGAAGCTCGGAGATTTTATCGGGCTCCAGCACAATGTTAAATTTTTCCTCCATCATGCCGAAAACCTCCAGAATGCTCAAGGAATCTAGGCCAACGTGCTCAACGAGATTATCCTCGCGCGAGATATCACTTATGTCCTTATTCGCGATCTTGCCCAGCTCTTCTCGCACAATTTTCTCAATATCAGTCATGGTTGCGTCCTCCCTAAAGTGATAAAAAATTTTTATTTCACAGCGATTTTTAGCTCCGCCGCTGCTATCAAATTTTCCTCAGCGTAGACCTCGCACTCCGCGTGCAGGACCCGGAATGAATCCTTTATGGCGCGCATTTTTATCGTCAAAGTCTCGCCCGGAAATGCTAAGCGCTTAAATTTTGCGTTGTGAATCTCTGCTAAGATTGGTATGCCCGGGATTTTCCTCGTGTAGCCCACGAAGGCCGCCGTAAGTTGCGCCATCATCTCGCACAGGATCGCGCCAGGTACGATTTTTTTATCTGGATAATGCCCATCTAGGAAAAACTCGTCGCCCTTCACCCGATAGCGCCCTTGCGCCGAGACCTCATCTATACTCGTGACCTCATCCAGCAGCAACATATGGCCCCTGTGCGGAATCAAACTTTTTACATCTAGGTTGTCCATCAGCGGCCACCCTTCTCCAGCAAGACGTTTGACACAAAGCCATTCGCGTCAAGCGAAACTATCAAGCAGTCTTTCTCAGAGCCTTGCTCGTAGCTGTTGAGGCAAAGGCCCACATCAATCAGCGGCGCCAACGACCACAAGTTTTTCTTAACCGACACCTTGCCACAAAGGCCACTACATTTACTTGCAACTTCAAGCCTCTCTGGCGCACCGGAAAGATATACATCAACCTCGGCCAAGTCAACACCAAATTTCCTCGCAAGTGAGCTAAAGTACTCCTTGAGGCTAGCGTATTCCGCGACGTAGCTAGAGTCAGCCGCCTTAATGTACGCAAGCGGCCTCGTTTTTGAGTTCTCGGGCGCGCCTTTTCGAATCAGCACCGCGGCAGAGCCAACTTCCTCCGTCGCACAAGCCAAAACGTCCTCAGCCTTGCCGTGTTGAATGGCTTTATAGGCATCCACAAGAGCGTTGAGGCCCGAATTCTCGCCCTCCGAGATAGCAAAGGCCTCGCCGCGGAACTGATTCCAAATGCACGCCCTGCTGACCGCCGCGTTGCCGACGGTGTTGGTAAATTCGGTCGCGTTGACAAAATTCGGGCCCTTCTCCCGCGTGGAAAGATTAAATGCAGCGCTCGGGTAAATCGAGGATGTGTAGCTGCCTGCGATGATGCTCAGCTCACTCTTGTTCAGGCCCTCAAGGTAACCTTTTTCGTCGGCGATCTTAAGAGCGGCCTCCAAGGATAACGACTGCCGGTCAATAAGGCGCGGATTTACCGCCTCGAGCAACTTCGAAAGTACCTCAACAGAGCAAAAATTTAATTCACCGTCGACATTGCTAAGTCGCCCGACGAAGGCTGGAACTTTCTCGTGAGTAAAGCCGTTATCCTCGATGTAGTAAAACGACGAAAAAATTGCGCAATCAGACATTTCCTCAACCCTCCTCGCAGCGCGAAATAACCAAACTCGAGTTGTTGCCGCCAAACGCAAACGCATTCGAGACGATGTTGTTAATCTGCATAGGCCGTCTTTGGTTCGGCACGCAGTCGAGTGGGAAGTCCTCGTCGGGAGTCTCGAAGTTCGCCGTCGGGAGTGCCACATTGTGCTCAAGCATCAAAAGGCTTGCGACGGCCTCGATGGCGGCAGCTGCCCCGAGCGAGTGTCCCAACATGGATTTTATCGAGCTGACCGGCGGCGTTTTCTCCCCAAAGACCGCGCAAATCGCCTTGGCCTCGATTTTGTCGTTCAGCTTCGTGCCAGTCCCGTGCGCCGAGATGTAATCCACGTCGTCGGGAGTTAAGTTCGCATTCTTTAGGGCCTTCTCCACACAAGCTATCGGCCCCGAGGCGTCCGGGCGCAGCGCCGTTATGTGATAGGCATCGACGCTCAAACCATACCCCTTTATCTCACCGTAGATTCGCGCACCCCTAGCAACTGCATCCTCCAGCTCCTCCAAAATTAGCACCCCGCAGCCCTCGCTGACGATGAGACCCTTTCTGTTTTTGTCGAAGGGTCTGCACACATCTGGCGTGAGCGACAACAGCCGGTTAAAGCCAATCAGCGCCGTCAGAGAAAATGCATCCACGCCGCCAACGATCGCGACTTTGGCATCACCAAATTTTATCTTGTCGTAGCCCCACCCGATGGAATAATTGCCGGCGGCACAGGCATTCAAAAACATCCTCGCATCGACGTCCCTCAGGCCGAAATATCTGCAAATAGTGCTCAAGAGCTCCCCCGGACACAGCTCTTTCAGCACTCTGTTCGTAGCGTGGGCATCCTGCTGAAGCAACGCCTCATAGAGCCTATAGTCGATTTTATTGTCGATCTCTTTTGTGACCTTGCCCATTGTCGTCCCCAACGAAAGCGCCGCCTTATTTTCGACGCTTTGCAAATCAAGACCACTGTCTCGGAGCGCCAAGTCAATCGTCTTCAGCGCGTACTTGTCCACCGTGTCGAGGGCACTAAAGTCAATGCCGTTTTTGTCGCTCAAGTAGTCTTTTTCAGAGAAGTTATCAATTCGACCAGCAATCTTTACTCTCAGCTCTTCGTAGGCTGGCAACTCGATCGGTCCTGTGCAAACCTTCGCTGCGGAAAGGTTCTCCCAAAGTGCTGTTTTGCCGATGCTCCCCGGCGCCATGACGCCTATGCCCGTGACGACAACTCGATTCATCTACTCGCCCTCCTTGAGTTGAGAGTTCTTGGCGTGCCTGCATCAAGCCCTAGGGCGCCGCGAGGCGCCGAAGGCCCGCAGGGCCTTCGGCCAGCCCGGAACTCAACTTCGTTGAGTTCCGGGCCACAAAGAAAATAAAAATTTATTTTCTTTGTGGCCTCGCGGCCCGCGCTGAGCTACTAAAAAGCGCTAAACTTTCTAGTAAGGCACTCCCAAACTTTTTAAAATCTCTGCAAACACTAATATTGGCTTAAATCTATCAAAATAAATTAATTTCATTGTAAAATTTATCGAAACACCAATCAAGAGCGAAAACGTAAAATGTTTCGTTTGCAATTTGTGCTTATTAACAAAAGCACAAAATATATGTTGCATAAGCGAATTTGCGAAATTATAATTTGTGAAAAACTCTAAAAAGAGAGGGTGATCCAGGTATGTTCAGCTTAAGCGGGAAAGTTGCGGTTGTCACGGGTGGCTCGCGAGGAATCGGCAAAGCGATCTGCCTAAAGATGGCAGCGTGTGGCGCGGATGTTGCGCTTGTATACGCCACGAACGAGGCCAAGGCTAACGAAGCAGTCGAGGAAATTTCAGCTTTTGGCGGCAAGGCGAAGGCCTATAAATGCGATGTTTCTCAAGACCTCGAGGTAAAAGAGCTCATCCGCAAGATTCTTTCAGATTTTGGACGGATTGACATTCTCGTAAACAACGCGGGCGTTCGTGATGACAAACTGGCCTTTAACATGGACTACGCCAGCTTTGACAAAGTCGTTCAGACCAACCTGGCGGGCGCCTTCAACATGATTCATCACACTTACCTCAACTTCGTGAAGAACAACTTTGGCCGGATAATAAACATTTCGTCGGTTGTGGGCCTAATCGGAAACGCGGGGCAAGCTAACTATGCGGCCTCCAAGGCTGGGCTAATCGGTCTGTCGAAGTCCATCGCCAAGGAACTTGGCAGAAAAAACGTGACGTGCAATGTCATCGCGCCTGGTTTCATCGAGACGGACATGACAAACGAGCTTAAAAACAAACAAGACGTCTTGCAAAACATTACGCTAAACAAATTCGGCTCTCCCGAGGATGTCGCAAATACTGCGGTGTTTCTCGCCTCCGACGAGGCCAAATATATAACCGGCGCCGTTCTGCAAGTAGATGGCGGGTTAATTTTGTAGGGAGTGCCCTGGGTTGCTTCTTGGCGCCGCGACGTGCCAATGGCCCCCCGGGGCCTTCGGCCAGCCCAGCACTGAACGTTGTTGAGCGCTGGGCCACAAAGAAAATAAAATTTTCTTTGGCCTCGCGGTCCGACATAGCAGCTAACCCAAGCAAAAATACTTACTTAGGGTACTCTTCTTTTTTTGTCAAAGGAGTTAAAAAAATGATAGATATTGTCGATATTACTGCAGAAAATCTTGCCAAGTTTGAGAAATATATGGGGCTACTAAAGCATCAATTTAGCACGGATTCTCTTTGGCTTGGTGCGCTCATAAATGATTTCCCTTGCGGAGTTTTGCTTGCAAAGAGGAGCCACAACGAGCCAACCGTCTGCGATATTAATCACATATTTGTTCCATCTCTATTGCGCCGCGAAGGCATCGCCACATGTCTCTTTGATGCTTTGCTCAAGAAATGTAAGAAACTTGGCTACGAAGAACTTCTTTTCAGCGCAAGCCTTGACAAAAAGGCCATTGAAATCCTTGATGCATTTCTGAAAAACTACGGCTTTGAGCCACTAGAGATAGTTTCCAATGTTTACACTTTTGACGACCTTGAATCTATATTGGCAAACAAATATGTGCAGCGCGCGATAAAAGGGGATTTCAAATTGCCAAAAGGCATAGAAATTTTGCCACTAGATAAAGTCGATAAAGAGCTGCTAGAAGAAGTAAAACGGGGAATGAATATAGAGTACCCTGACTACTACGCGCTTTTTCCAGACGGCAATTTAAAAGACCTTCCGCATATTAACACATTTGTTGCCGTCGCAAATAGGAAAAAAATCATTGGTTGGCTGACAGGTCTAGACGTTTACGGCGCGAATGTTTACTATAAAGCTTTTTTTGTGGAGAAGAAATATCGAGACATAGGCATAGGATTTTTCTTGATGAATGCTTGCGTGAAAAATCAATATTTGAATTTCAAGAAAATTCCTGCCATGTGTTTGATCTCTATAAAAAACTCTACAGCCGAAAAATTTAATTCTATTTTTTTTAAAAACGTAAATAAAAAGTTTGCACACCTAGTTTTTTCTAAAAAACAAATAAAAAAGTGTTGACAAACAAAAAAAACTTGTTGCACAATAGATCTTGAAGTTTTTATTTCACACAAAAACAATGACGTGCGCGCGCTTTTTTGTTTGTGTAAGATGAAAACAAATTATTTTTAAAGTAAGGAGCGATAATATGACACTGAAAGAATTCTTAGAGAAGAACCCCGCAGCTGTAGAGGAGGCTGCAAAATGCACAACACTAGAGGAATTTAAGGCTTTAGCCGAAGGGAAAGGTCTTTCACTTAGTTCTTCCGATGAATGGAAAGATGCTTTTGCGTTCGTAAAAAGCCAAAGCGAAGGAGAGCTTGGTGACGACGCGTTAGGGTCTGTTAGCGGCGGTACCATGGTTTATCAAAAAGAACAGGTGTTTTCCAACTCAAAAGGAGAAGTTACTCTTGTTGGTGAAGGGGAGAAGAGATAAGTAAACTACAACTGCCCAAGTATGAACTGAAACTCGCCTCAATATTCTTTGGGCCAACAGTTTATATGTGGGCAGCTTTGTGTTTTTACGACTTGTCGAAGATTATCTTTGAGGAAAGATTAACTATTAGAAGTCAACCCCTAAAATGAAAGGAAATGGATTAAGCCAGATGGTTCAAAAAAGGTATAGCAAAGCAGAGGTCCATAAGGATCCCAAGTCAGCTATCAAAAGTAAGTTATGCGACCCGGCAGTATGGCTGTCCAGACTTCTCTAAGGCGAATATGAGGCGAACTAGTTTCTTGGCAGCATGAGAAATTGCAACATTATAGTGCTTGCCTTCGGATCGCTTCTTAGCAAGGTAGGAAGCAAAGGTGGGATCCCATAAGCAGACATACTTTGTGGCGTTGTAAATGGCGAAGCGAAGATATCTAGATCCGCGTTTTTCCATATGTGGGTAGCAGTTTTTGAGCTGTCCGGATTGGTATGTGGATGGGGAGAGTCCAGCGTAAGCAAGGAGCTTGTCCGGTGAATCAAATCGAGAAAAATCTCCGACCTCGGCAAGAATCATGGCTCCCATGCGGCAGCCAATCCCCGGAATCGTTGTAATGGGAGAGTGCATCTCTTCCATAATAGATTGGATCTCTACTTCAATTTCCTCAATCTCAGCGTCCAGTTCCCGGATAAGCCGGATGGTATGTTGCAATTCAAGGGATTTGGCAGGCATTCTGGAACCAATCGAGTTTCTGGCGGCATCCCGGATCTCCACAGCCACGTCCCGTCCATAACGTCCTTTGGAGGCTTCGGTCAAAAGAGACTTCAGTCTGGTCAGGTGTACTCCCGCAATCTGGTTGGCACCAGGGAACTCTTCCAAGAGGGCATAAACAGAAACCATATGGAGGGTTGGCACCAGCTTTTCTAGTTCGGGAAATAGGATACAGACCAGCCTGGAAACAGAGCTTTTCAACTTGGCTCGCTCTTTCACTTTATCGAAACGGTATCTTGTGAGTGACTTTAGTTCCTCGTTGTGATATGCTGTGTCCGTGTAGGGTTTGAGGCCTGAATCGGACAAAAGCATAGCTGCAATCGTTCGTGCATCCACGCGGTCGGTCTTCGTCTTTCTCAGACTGAGGCTTTTCCGGTACAGATTGGTGCGCAAAGGATTCAAGACATAGGTGGCCAGACCGTTGTCAAGAAGAAAACCAAGGATGTTGTAGCTGTAATGCCCGGTTGCCTCAAGCCCTACTCTTATTTTGTCATGAGGCGTGGTGCACGCATGAATCGTTTGTAGCAGACAGTTGAAGCCATCCATATTGTTGGAGATGGTGAACACATCTGCCAGGACTTCACCTTCTGAGTTGAGAATAAAGCAGTCGTGCTTGTCCTTTGAGACATCGATACCAACAGAAATTATCATGATAAAACCTCCTCGGTAAGATTGTGATGCTGCATCCACAGGAATCTTTGCTCTTGTAGCCTTGTTCCACATAAACCGTCTGGCGGTATTTAACTGATTAACAAACCTGCAAAGGGCTGTGGTTGGAACCTTTCGCGAACCATCTTGTGGTAGGAGGCGTACACCGATCCACAGCATCTTTTACAGTGTAGCACAGACCCTTGGAGAGGGGCTCTAATAACTACTACTCTATAATACAAGGAGG
>JAZQMR010000103.1:0-1644 GCA_045543505.1 Acutalibacteraceae bacterium
CCTATATAAGGCTGCGTGTGGAGCAAAATTAAATGGCCAATCCGTCGACTTGCGTACAGCCATAAACGAGGATTCTACGCTTGAGATCTTAACGTTTGAGGACTGCCTCGGCAAAAAAACTTATTGGCACACAAGCGCGCATATCTTGGCACAAGCCGTGCTGAGGCTATTTCCGGAGGCTAAATTTGCGATAGGACCTGCCATTGAGAAGGGCTTTTACTACGATTTCGACTTGCCGCGTTCGCTCAATGCGCAGGACCTTGAGCAAATTGAGCTTGAGATGAAAAAAATCATAAAAGAAGACTTGCCCCTTGAGCGCTTTGAGTTGCCATATGACGAGGCTGTTGCGCTGATGAAGGAGAAAAATCAGCCGTACAAGTTGGAGCTAATTGAGGAGCACGCCGGCAACGGTAAAACCTTATCTTTTTATAGGCAAAATGACTTCGTTGACTTGTGCGCGGGCCCTCATTTGATGTCCACCGGCCAGGTCAAAGCTGTAAAATTGCTCAGCTGCACGGGCGCCTATTGGCGCGGCGACGCAAAAGGTCCTATGTTGCAACGCGTCTACGGCATATCCTTCCCGAAGAGCTCCGAACTTGAAAACTACTTGACGGCCCTCGAGGAGGCTAAAAAACGCGACCATAGAAAACTTGGCCGCGAGCTTGAGCTTTATGACTTCTTCGACGAGGGACAAGGCTTTCCGTTCTTCTTCCCGAACGGCATGAAATTGCGCAATACGCTGTTGGACTTTTGGCACGAGGAGCACGATAAGGCTGGTTACGTCGAGATAAAAACGCCCATGATCTTGAACAAGGAGCTGTGGCTGCGCTCCGGGCACTGGGACCACTACAAGGACAACATGTACACGACGACCATCGACGACCAGGAGCACTCCATCAAACCGATGAACTGCCCGGGCGGCATGCTGGTGTACAAGAGTCGGCCGCATTCGTATCGCGAGTTGCCGATGCGCGTCGCGGAGCTGGGCCTCGTTCATAGGCACGAACTCTCTGGCGCCCTACACGGTCTCATGCGCGTACGTTGTTTCACGCAGGACGATGCGCACATCTTTATGATGCCATCTCAAATTGAGAAAGAAATCCTCGGCGTCATGAAGCTAATCGATAAATTTTACTCAATTTTTGGCTTTAAGTATCACATTGAGCTTTCTACGCGGCCGGAGGAGTCCCTCGGCACGGACGAGCAATGGGAACTCGCTACGAACGGCCTCAAGAAGGCTCTGGACACCTCAGGCAAGAAATATAAAATCAACGAGGGCGACGGTACTTTCTACGGACCGAAAATTGACTTTCATCTGGAGGATTGCCTTGGCAGGACATGGCAATGCGGTACCATCCAACTTGACTTCCAAATGCCTGAGCGCTTTGACCTAACCTACGTCGGCGAGGATGGCGAGAAGCATCGTCCAGTGATGATTCATCGCGTAGTTCTCGGCAGCATCGAACGCTTTATCGGCATCCTCACAGAGCACTTCGCAGGCGCGTTCCCGTTGTGGCTGGCGCCCGAACAAGTTAGAATTCTGCCCATAAGCGACAGGCTTCAACCGGAGGCAATGAAAATTCAAGAGGCGCTCAAAGAGGCCGGCATCCGCGTGAGTGTGGATACTCGCAGCGAGAAAATGGG
>JAZQMR010000104.1:0-6528 GCA_045543505.1 Acutalibacteraceae bacterium
GTGCGAAAAAGCCTAAAAATTTGACACTCTTGAAAAACTAAGGAGCTGACGTAAATGGAATGGCATAATTTAAGCGCGCAGGAAGTGCTGAAGAAATTCAAGGTAGACCCGGAAATTGGCCTGAGCGGCGTAGCGGTGGGACAAAAGCAAATAAACTATGGCAAAAACATTTTAAAAGAGAAGAAATCCAAGGGGCCAGTTGCGCGATTTTTCGGGCAATTTTCGGACTTTATGGTGATAATCCTTCTGATTGCGGCGGCGATTTCATTCGTGACGGCGGCGATAGAGGGCAGCAAGGACTACATCGACTCGGTCATCATCCTCTTCATCGTGGTGCTAAACGCCGTGGTCGGGGTGGTGCAAGAGAGCAAAGCGGAGAAAGCCATTGACGCGCTAAAAAAGCTGTCGTCGCCGAAGGCAACGGTCATTCGCGCGGGGAAGAAGGTCGTATTGCCGTCGGAGGAGCTCGTTCCGGGAGACATATTGCAGCTCAACCGTGGAGACATGGTGCCGGCCGACGCGCGCTTGCTAGAGAGCTTCAACCTAAAGGCGGAGGAGGCCTCCCTAACGGGCGAATCGGTGCCTGTTGAGAAAGATGCCGATGCGAAATTCCCACCTAACGCGCCATTGGGAGAGCGGCGAAACATGGTTTTCTCTAGCAGCGTAGTGACAGCCGGTCACGCCAAGGCCGTGGTGGTGGAGACTGGCATGCGCACGCAAGTGGGCAAAATCGCTGGGATGATAATCGAGGAGGAGCCGGCACAGACGCCGTTGCAGGTAAAACTTGACAAAACTGGAAAAATCCTCGGCGTAGGTGCCATAGTAATTTGCGCGGTGATTTTCGTGCTCGGCGTCATCGAGAAAGTCGCGCCGCTGGAGATGTTCATGATAGCCATCAGCCTCGCCGTGGCGGCCATCCCGGAGGGGCTGCCGGCCGTCGTGACGATCGTTTTGGCCATGGGCGTGCGGAAAATGGCCGCGAATCGCGCCGTCGTGAAGAAATTGCCGGCCGTCGAGACCCTCGGGAATGCCACCGTGATTTGCTCCGATAAGACCGGAACTCTCACGCAAAACAAGATGACTGTGACGCAGCTTTGCAACGAGGACTGCAAGGTGAATTTCTCTTCTGAGGCGGGACAAAAAATTCTCATGCTTGGCGCCCTCTGCAACAACTCGTCGGTGTCGTACATAAAAAACGAATTTAAGGCCCTCGGAGAGCCGACCGAAAGTGCCCTGGTGGTGGCGGCAGCGGAGAATGGTCAAGTGAAAACCGATCTGGATCAAGACTTCCCGAAGGTGCAGGAACTCCCGTTCGACTCGGCCCGCAAGCTCATGACGACGGTGCATAGATTGAAAAGCGGCAAGTATCGTGTGATAACAAAGGGCTCACCGGAATTCCTCCTCGAGAAGGCCACAAAGTGCAACGGCAAGCCATTGAGCGAGACATTGCGGCGCCAAATAAAGATTCAAAACGAGGACATGGCCAAGGATGCCTTGAGAGTTCTCGCGGTTGCCTATAAGGATATCGAGAGGCTTCCAGGCTCGCCGAGTGAACTTGAAACTAACTTGAATTTTTGCGGTCTCATCGGCATGATCGACCCGCCACGACCTCATGTGAAGATGGCTGTCCAGGAGTGCAAAAACGCCGGCATAAAGCCAGTTATGATAACCGGAGACCACATCGTCACGGCTAAGGCGATCGCGAAAAATCTGGGCATCTTCAACGACGGAGATAAGGCTCTCAGCGGCAAGCAGCTCGAGAAAATGAGTCAAAGTGAGCTCGAGGAGAGCATTTTCGAGTATTCGGTTTTTGCGCGGGTGTCGCCGGAGCACAAGGTGCGCATAGTGAAGGCCTTTAAGAAGCACGGCGAGACTGTTGCGATGACCGGCGATGGGGTGAACGATGCGCCGGCGCTGAAGGCGGCTGACATTGGCTGCGCGATGGGCGTTTTCGGCACGGATGTCGCCAAAAATGCCGCTGATATGATCCTAACCGACGACAATTTCTCGACCATAGTGGAGGCCGTTCGGCAAGGGCGCGGCATCTTCGAGAACATCAAAAAGACCGTGCATTTTCTGCTCTCAAGCAATATTGGCGAAATCATCACTGTGCTGACGGCCTTCATCCTCAAGTTGCCTGCGCCGCTTTTGGCCATCCAGCTGCTCTGGGTCAACCTCGTCACCGACTCGTTTCCGGCCTTGGCGCTGGGCGTTGAGCCCGTTGACGACGACATAATGACGCATAAGCCGCAAGGCAAAAATGCAGGACTTTTCTCGAAAAATGGTTGGCGAAGGATAGTTCTGGAAGGCTGTTTTATCGGCGCCATATCGATTTTGGCTTTTACCATCGGCCGAGTTTTCTTTGATGTTTCAAGGACTCCGATTATTGGCCGAACCATGTCTTTTGCGGTGCTAAGCCTCTCTCAACTCGTGCATGCGTTCAACGTCAAGAGCGAAAAATCAATCTTCAAGACGGACATTTTCTCAAACATGAAGCTAATTTACGCGTTCATCATCGGCATCATCCTGCAAGTTTCGGTCATTTCCGTGCCGGCGCTGTCCATAATATTCAAAACCGCGCATTTAAATCTCGCACAATGGCTGGTCGTCGCGCTGCTTTCAGCCGCACCGCTTCTGGTTGTCGAACTCGAGAAGCTTGCGGCAAGGAAATAAAAAATTGATCTAGACCGTGTCGTCAATAAAAAGTCATCACTAAAAACCGATATACGGTAAAATGGGAGTATGGATAAAGAACTTAAATGCTCGAAATGCGGGAGCGACAAAAGAGTAAAAAGTGGATTAAACAACAAAAAACAGCGATATTTGTGCAAAAAGCTAGGTACAACTACACAGCAGGCCAACGCGGCTACCCGAAGCATATCAGACAAAAAGCAATATAGTTGTATTTGGAAGAAAATAGATTTAGAGAAATCGAGCGAATCCTTAAAGTTGCCATATTTCCGTGATAAACCGGGTAAAAAAGGCTGGCGAGAAATTAGAGAAAGTTCCTAAAAAAGATGAAAAAGTCGATGTTTTGGAGCTTGATGAGTTGTGCGTAAATTTTTAAAAAACATCTGACTCTGAATCACAGTAGACCGCGATACAAAGCGGCTTGTCGGCTTTCAAATCGGAACGCGAGAAACAAAGCAGTCCCAAAAACTCACGGGTAAAATAGCCATATTGACGCAAAGTTTTATGCATCAGACCATTGGCAGCCTACAAAATTGTCGCCCCAACAAAACATCTCGTTGGAAAAGCGCACACCTACACCGTTTAGCGCATGAATAGGCTGTTGCGGCACTACCTTGCGAGGTTTGCCAGAGAAACCTACTGCTATTCAAAGAATCTGCAGATGATTAAGTACTCTATCTTGCTGTTTATGCTAGGAATCTCGTTGAATATATGAAAATTTAGCAATGCCGTTTTTTACTCTCATAACATGTTATTGACAACACAGTCTAAAAAAAACTTAAAGATCGAGAAATGAAAAAGAAGATTGAGAACGATTTCAAAGGTAAAGTCAAATCTGAAAATGTGATTGTTGGTCTACCGCCGCAGGAGGTATAAACTCTTTCATCATGGAGGAACTGCCGCTGAAGCTATTATAGCAATACTTTATTTGCACTCAAAATTGAGCCAGCACTAAGTTTAGGGCTGGCTTTCGCAGCTAATTAAGGCAATTATAATAGACTGAAGAGGTGCAATAAAAATTCCCTCACCAAAATAAGTGAGGGAAATACTATATCATTATTACTTAATATGTAGCGGACAAAAGGTCTTTCCAAGGTAGTCGCGAAGCTCTTCTGCAGAAATATCAAATTGCTGCATAGTAAAGGCCAGAAAACTTTGAAGGCGTGGATCATTAATATTTCTGTTGCGTCGATGACGACGGCGTAGCTCTTGTGGAAGCTCTTGCTGGTCGGGAATCAGATTATCAATAGTCTCTTCGCGAGTCGCTCCCAGTGTAAAGGTATCGCCGTTTTGTGTGCGCATTGTCGTCCCTGGAAAAGCGATAACATTAGCACAACCTTTTGCAACGGTGACCTTTTGGGCGCGCACAACAAGTACATTTTCCCCGTTGTGAACAGTAACGTTACGCAGTTTTGTATCCTCCGACGGTTCAGACACTGAAATATCAGCCGAATCATCAGAAGACCTCGCACCAGGCGGCAGGATCCGGATTGCTCCAGAACCAGCGCTAGTGATCTCGCCAGAGCCAGTGCTAGTGATGTCGCCAGAGCCACGTACCAGAATATCGCCATCGCCTTCAATGTCCGCAGATACATCGTCGCGAACAACCGCACGGCCTGCATTAGAAACAATAGTGGTACCGCCACCTTTGACCAAGGTCTTTCCCGGTCCAGAAACAAAAGTATTCCCTGGGCCAGTAACGCGAGTAAGATTGATACTATCAACTTTGACGCTTTTGTCGTCCTTAAATGTAACTGTAGAATCACCGCGTGAAACAGGACATGCGCAATTAATATTTGTTTTCTGCACATCGTTGATGGTAACAACCTCTGCTTCGTTAATAACAACATTCCGACGATTAGTCTCTGTATCCGGAACAGACACGTCAATAAGCATATTGTTAAGATCATCCGGGCGACTAATACGGATAGGTCCTTTGTTAGCGGCGGTAGTCATTCCATTACCGTAAATATATTTCCGGCCATTACCAAAAACATCAACACGACCGTCGCCGTAAGAATTTATGCGTCCATCGCCATTAGATACTATATTTCCACCGCCATTAGATTCTATATTTCCATCGCCATTAGATTCTATATCACCATCGCCATTAGATACTATATTTGCATCGCCATTAGATTCTATATTTCCACCGCCATTAGATTCTATACTCCCATTACCGTTAGATTCTATATTTCCATTTCCTCTAGAGTCGATATGTCCGTCACCATTAGATTTTATATTTCCCTTGCCATTAGATTCTATATCACCACCGCCACTAGAGTCTATAGGTCCATTTCCTACAACGGTAGTCAGACCGTGGCCAGTAATGGTGCTCGGACCATCGCCGTGAACAACAGTTCGACCTATTCCCCTAGTAACAACGCTACCATCACCTTCCTCTACACTCCAAATATCATTTGGCGATATACCTTGAACTTCGTAAGCTCTTTTTCCATCCATCGCACTCGCTTCCATATGGGACACAGTTGCCCCACCGACACCCAAACCAAGCAGCATTACCGCAGCCATAACGCTAGACTTTAGTTCGAGTTTTCCGCCACTCACCTCGAGCATTTCCTCTGGCAAAAGCGACTTTTTAAGCTCTACTTGAGCACTTACTGCCTCCTCTTTTGTAAAGTTGAATCCGTGATCCTTCGCCAAAGAAAGTAATTCTTTAGCTTTTGTTTCGTTGGAGGTTTTCCCTCCGGCTACTTTTTCGACCTCTTGGGCCAGTTTGTTGTTCTTCGAGATTTCCTCGAAAAACGCGATTGCTTGTGATTTAGGCATAGCACGCCCTCCTTTAAAATCAACATTTATGTGCATTGTAGCATATCGCGCTAAAAAAATCAACAGCTTGCCGCTTTTTTTGTGCGGCGTAAAAGTTCCCCGCACGCAACCGCGCGCTGGCCAAAAAATACTCCCCCGTACAGGCAACGTCGCGGCAAAGCCTTCTGCTGACCAAATAAATTACCTCCGCGGAAGAAGGCACGCATCAAAAAAGCCCCCGTTAGGGGGCTTTCATCTATTTTTCGAAGTTTCTCTTGTTTGTAATGAGCAGCATTACGCCGAGGGCGAGAACCAACGTCATGCCTAGGCCGGCCACTGTTATTTGCGGTGCAAGATCGCCGGTCGTGACATTATGTTTCGGAGTCACATCGGTTGGGGTCACATTGGTTGGGGTCTGTAGAGGAGGAGATTCAGCTGGAGGAGCAAGAGACTTCTTCTCGGACTCGGAGAGCAAGTCCGTCAGCGCGTAAGGGCTGAAGTGGTCAGTCAGGACCTTAATCCACGTGGTACCGTATTTGTCCGTGTAAACGGTTGGTTCGAGCTTGGTGTCCGCACCTTCAGCAACGCGCGAAATGAACGAATCCGCCGCGTCGATACCATCTATCACTTCGAACCTGAGTTCAACCAGGCTGGTTAGCTCGGACAAAGTTTGAGCGCCGCTGGTCAAGGTCAAGTTGTAGAAGTGTTGCAGCTCCACATCCTTGGCAGGGTCGATATGCGTGATGAAGAAGTTGTGGTCGCCATGCGAGCTATCGACATACTCGGCAGAAAACACCGTATCACTCGGCAACACTAAGTTGGGATCGTACACTCTGATGCGTTGCGAGTGTCCCTGCACCGTCACAGGTGCCTCAAGGAAAGGAATAGCCTCCCCACAAATAGTGCACAAATCGTCACTCCAGCTGTGGGGGCACACCGCACCACAACGGGTACAAACTCCACCAAACCAATCGTGGACGAGTACAAATATGGCTTGACGTCCAGCAGAATTCTTGAAGGTGAAAGTCCCGTCCACGTCATCGATATCAGTAATGTCGCAATCAGTTG
>JAZQMR010000105.1:0-3324 GCA_045543505.1 Acutalibacteraceae bacterium
GGGCGCCGCGAGGCGCCGAAGGCCCTACGGGCCTTCGGCCAGCGCATAGCTCAACGAAGTTGAGCTATGCGCCACAACGAAAATAAATAAAAATTTATTTTCGTTGGCCTCGCGGCCGCTGCTGCAAGCGCGGTATGGCACTCAAAAGCGAAGAGAGGAGGTGTTCTCAAAGTGGATAATAAACTAAAATTTTTGCGAAATAAAGCCATGAACTTGCCGACGAATCCGGGTGTATACATCATGAAGGATGCGCACGGAAAGATAATTTACATCGGCAAAGCCAAGGCGCTCAAGGACAGGGTAAGTCAATATTTTGGCTCGCAGAAGAATCACGAGGAAAAAGTTCGCAAGATGGTCTCGAACGTGAGCGACTTTGACTACATCCTCACGGACAGCGAGTTCGAGGCGCTCGTGCTGGAGTGCAGCCTAATCAAGCAGCACGCGCCCAAATACAACATCCTGCTCAAGGACGACAAGGGCTACAACTATATAAAAATCACGAACGAGAAGTGGCCGCGCATCTACGACGTGAAGCAGCTGGCGGACGACGGCGCGACATACCTTGGCCCCTACACGAGTGCGGCGTACGTCAGCAAGGCCGTGGAGGAGGCGCAAAATATCTTCAAGTTGCCGCGTTGCCGAAAGGACTTTTCTCGCGCGAAGAATAGTAACAATCGCGCTTGTTTGAACTTTCACATCAATCAATGCAGCGCGCCGTGCGTCGGCAAGATAAGCCACGAGGAGTACATGGAGAACGTCAACGACGCGATTGAGTTTTTAAAGGGCGGTGACTCGGCCTCACTTAAGCGCTTGACTCAGAAAATGCACGAGCTATCGGATGCCTTGGAATACGAGAAGGCTGCGAAAGTCCGTGACAAAATTACGGCGATAAAGAAAATCTCCGAGCGTCAAAAGGTCGTCACGACGGACGGTAAAGACCAAGATGTGATTGCCTTGGTGCAGGCGGGTGGCTTCTCGAGCTTCGAGGTGTTTCGCTTTTCGAGTGGACGCCTCTGCGATCGCGACAATTATATCCTCAACGAGGTCGGCAATGCCGCGATTGTGCGCTCGGAGTTCGTCGCGCAGTACTACATGGGCAAAAAGGAGATTCCCACGACGATTTTGATAGACGGCGAAGTCGACGCGAAAGAGAGCCTTGAGAAGTTTTTATCGCAGCGGCATGGCAAAAAAGTGAGCATCTTAGTGCCGCAAAGGGGAGAGGCGCTCAAATTGGTCGAGATGTGCCGAAATAACGCAGCGGAGCGGATTTCTCAGAGACTCGGACGCACCTTCAAGGAGACCGCGGCCTTGGACGAGCTGGCAAAACTGTTGTCGCTACCAAAGCCGCCCGTGTACATCGAGGCCTACGACATCTCGAACATAGCCGGCAGCGAAAACGTCGCGGGGATGGTGGTTTTCAAGAACGGCCGGCCGCTCAAATCTGCATATAAAAAATTCATCATAAAGACGGTCGTTGGCCAAGATGATTATGCCTCAATGTGCGAGGTGATTTCGCGCCGCTTGGATAGATATGAGACGGCCACAGAGGATACTTCGGATGGTTTTAAGCGCTTGCCAGAGTTGATTTTGCTGGACGGCGGAAAGGGTCACGTTAGTGCCGTGAGGGAGCTTTTAAGTGAACGAGGCTTTGAAATTCCAGTATATGGCATGGTGAAGGACGACAAGCACCGCACGCGGGCCATCGCCAAGGACGGCGGCGAAATCGCGATAAACTCAAGCCGGTCCGCCTTCACGCTGGTCTCGTCGATTCAAGATGAGGTGCACAGGTTCGCGATTGGATATCATCATCAGAAGAGAAAAATGAACACCTTGACGTCCACTTTGACGAGGATTGATGGTGTTGGCGAGAAGAAAGCGCGACTTCTTTTCACCTACTTTAAGACCCTTGATAGAATTAAAAGTGCCAGCGTTGAGGACTTAATGAAGGTGCCGGGAATAAACAAAAAGTTGGCGGAAAGCATTGTGGAGTTTTTCCAGGAGCACAAAGCTTGAAGTTGTAGCGGTATGGGAGTGCCTTACCTTTAGGTTGGCCGCAGCGGCCGCGAGGCCACCGAAAATAAGTTTTATTTTCGGTGTGTCCAAGAGCCCAACAAAGTTGCGCTCTTGGATGGCCGGGAGGCCCGTAGGGCCTGCCGGGGCCTCGCGGCGCCCAGATGCTTGCTCAAGGCACTCCCGCTGTAGTAACTTTATTGACAGAGTGTGGAAAATATTGCATAATATAGTGGGCTTTTGTAGGAGGGCGTGTCGAGGATGCGAGTGATTTCGGGGAAGCTGCGAGGCAAGAGGCTGGAAACGCTAAAGGAAGACGCTGTGCGACCGACGACTGACAAAGTGAAGGAGTCCATCTTCAACGTGATTCAGTTTGATGTGGTTGGCACGAGTTTTCTGGATTTGTTTGCGGGTTCTGGGCAAATTGGAATCGAGGCACTCAGTAGAGGCGCGCAAAAGGGAACCTTTGTGGACGAGAGCAAGCGCGCGATAGACGTCGTGAGGAGAAATTTAGCCTCGACAAAATTACTAGAGCGGGCAGAAGTTGTCCAGAATGAGGCAATCTCATTCCTACGGCAAACTCGAGAGAGGTTTGACATAGCGTTTTTGGATCCACCTTACAAAACGGGCATACTAACAAAGGCGCTAGGCCTGGTTGCTGACGTGATGTCGGAGCGTGGAATCATCATATGTGAACACCCGGTAGAAGAAATTTTGCCGGCGAATATAAAAAATTTCAGCGTGTCAAGGTCGTACAAGTACGGCAAAATCATGCTCACGGTCTACAGGCGTGAGCGGCTCAAGTGAAAATTTTAGTTGCGCGGGAGGACGTTTCGATGAGAGTCGAGGAAATTTTGGAAGAATTAGAGGAAATTGTGAAGGACGCATGGAGCTTGCCGCTGAGCGGCGGAAAGGCGCTCGTCAACGTGGAACGGATCAGCGATTTGCTCAATGAGGTGCGCGACGAGTTGCCTAATGAGTTGCGTCAAGCCAAGGCGATAATTGCGGACCGTTCGCAAATCATAAGCGAGGCTCGCGGTGAGGGCGAGGCAATCGTCGCGGCAGCGGAGAAAAAGGCATTACTCATGGTCGAGCGCGATGAAATCGTCAAGCAGGCCGAAAAAAGAGCCGAGGAGATTTTGCTCGAGGCGAAAATGAAGTCTCGCGAGATGAAGCAGGCCACCAACGAGTACGTCGATGATGTGATTAAGCGCACGGATGAGGTTCTCACCGAGGCCGTAACCGAGTTGCGCAGGACAAGGCAAAGTATAAAAAGCAATAACGCATAGCAACGTGGGCGCCGCGAGGCGCCGA
>JAZQMR010000106.1:0-2688 GCA_045543505.1 Acutalibacteraceae bacterium
CAACCCACGGCAACTAGTAATCACGACCCGACTATTGAGGAAATTGCGAAAGAGTTGGACATAAAAAAAGAAACCCTCGTGGTAGCCTTGGAGTCGGTCGTTGAGCCGATTTCTTTGTATGAGCCGGTCTTCTCCGATGGCAGCGATACCATTTACGTGATGGATCAGTTGGGTAACAAAAATGAGGACATAAATTGGCTGGATGAGCTCGTTTTCCGCGAGACCATCGCGAAGTTGAATGAGCGTGAGAAAAAAATCTTAACATTGCGCTTCTTAGTTGGGAAAACTCAAATGGAAGTCGCGTCGGAGATAGGAATCAGCCAAGCACAAGTCTCAAGGCTCGAGAAGTACGCTTTGGACAGGATAAAAGGGCAAATTTGAGGAAGTGCCCCCGATTTGATAACGCTCTTTTTTAGCAGCTGCAGCCGGCCACGGCCGCGAGGCCAAAGAAAATAAATTTTATTTTCTTTGTGTCCCAGAGCCCAACATAGTTGGGCTCTGGGACGGCCGAAGGCCCGAAGGGCCTTCGGCGCCTCGCGGCGCCCTGCTGCTTGATCAAGGCATTCCCAAATTTGCCCCTGGCTTTTTGCTCTTTTTTGTGCTACAATGTTAGTAATGGCAATGAAAAAGAGAGTAATCTTCGGCGCTCCGTATACAGAGAGATGGGCCGCGGCTGGAAGCCCGTTTGCGGCACGAGGATGAAGTTCACTTTGGAGCTGCGCGCTTGACATGTAGGGCGCGCCGGTTCGGACCGTTATATTCGACATGAGAGTTCGCCAAGTTTTGTTTAATTTTGGTGAAAATTAGGGTGGTACCGCGGAGGCTCGCTTTCGTCCCTTGAGGGGTTCGATGCGAGCTTTTTTAGTTTTTTTACGTTTACTTAAAAAATTTATTATGGGGTGATTCCTTGAAAACACAGCTTGAACACATAAAAAACGTCGCCGAGCAGGAAATTTTAGCGGCAAAAACGCAAAAGGAAATTGAGGACATTCGAGTTAAATATCTCGGAAAGAAAGGCGAACTCACGGCAATTTTAAAGCAAATGGGCGGTCTTTCTAGCGAGGAGCGGCCAGTCATTGGACAGTTGGCTAATGAAGTGCGCGATTTCATCGGGAAAAGCATCGAGTCAACTATGAAGAAAATAAAAAAACTCGAGCTTGATAGGCGCCTGGAGGCGGAAAAACTCGATGTGACTTTACCTGGTGCTCGGCGCACACTCGGGCACAAGCACCCGTTGAGCGTCGTGCTTGACGACGTGAAGGACATTTTCATCGGGATGGGCTTCGACATCGTCGAGGGGCCGGAAATCGAGACGGATTACTACAACTTCGAAGCGCTGAACATGCCGCCGCACCATCCCGCGCGCGACACGCAGGACACGTTCTACATCGACGAGCGCACGCTGCTGCGCACGCAAACCTCCTGCGTGCAAATTCGCTTGATGGAGCAGACGCAGCCGCCGATTCGGATGATTTCGCCCGGTCGAGTTTACCGCTCCGATGCCGTTGACGCAACACATTCGCCGCTTTTTCACCAAATTGAAGGCCTCGTTGTCGACAAGGGAATAACCTTCTCTGACCTGAAGGGCACCCTCGAGACGTTCATCCAGGCGCTCTACGGCAAGGACTCCGTCGTTCGCTTCCGGCCGCACCACTTCCCCTACACAGAGCCGTCCGCGGAGGTCGATGTGCAGTGCTTCAGCTGCCACGGCGAGGGCTGCCGCCTGTGCAAGAACGAGGGTTGGATCGAGATTCTCGGCTGCGGAATGGTCCATCCGACGGTGCTGAAAAACTGCGGCATCGACCCCGAAGTTTATAGCGGTTTTGCCTTTGGTGTTGGCCTAGAACGACTTGCAATGCGCAGATATAACATTGATGACATGAGACTTTTCTACGAAAATGATGTGCGATTTTTGAGCCAATTTTAGTTTATTTTAAGCTTATATAGAGTTTTGCGAGGTGTTTTTATGAATCTTTCCATGAAATGGCTGAGAGAATTTGTTGATATAGAGGTTTCGCCGAAGGAGTTCGCTGACAAAATGACGATGAGCGGCTCCAAAGTTGAGAAATATGAGGTCGAGGGCGAAAAATTGAATCGAGTGGTTGCCGGCAAGGTCTTGTCCATCGAGGCGCATCCGGACGCCGACAAGCTGGTAGTTTGCCAGGTCGATGTCGGCGAGAGCGATCCTATTCAAATCGTCACGGGCGCGAAGAACTTGACTGTGAATAACATCGTCCCGGTTGCGCTCGACGGCTCGACCTTGACGGACGGCACGAAAATTAAGAAGGGCAAGCTGCGCGGCGTCGTGAGCTGCGGCATGATGTGTTCCCTCGCCGAGCTTGGCCTCAGCGTGAGCGACTTTCCTTATGCTGTCGAGGATGGAATTTTCGTCTTGCAAGAGGATAACATCACGCTCGGACAGGATATTCGCGAGGTCATAGGCCTTAATGACACAAAATTTGAGTTCGAAATTACTCCGAATCGCCCGGATTGCCTCTCGGTGATTGGCTTGGCGCGTGAGGTTGCGGCGACCTTCGACAAGGAGCTGAAGCTGCACACCCCGGCCGTAAAGGCTAGCGCTAGCTGTGATGCCGACGACTTGAAGGTGCGCGTGCACGAGGCAGAGCTTTGTCCTTTTTACAGCGCAAGGATTGTAAAAAACGTGAAAATTGGCCCTTCGCCGAGGTT
>JAZQMR010000107.1:0-1504 GCA_045543505.1 Acutalibacteraceae bacterium
TGAACCGGTTGTTGCGTCACTATCTTGCACGATTTGCCCGAAAAAACTACTGCTATTCGAAGAGTCTGCAGATGATTAAGTACTCTCTTTTGCTGTTTATGCATAGGGATTTTATCGAATGTATGAAAATTTAGCAATGCCAAAGGTTAGTTGCAGATTTTAATGTTACAGAGTTTTATGTCTGCGTTCAAAATGAGTTTGACAATTTGTGTATAGAGTGCGTTAAAGAAGCTAAAAAAGTACATCAATTTTTAAATGTATGTTTAGTGTCGATTAACTTCACTCAAAGGGTTAAAGTTGATAAAAGTTTTGATGAAATAATTCAGTTAAACCAAGAAGGGGTATCACATCAGCTTCAGAAATTGAGCTTGTTTGAATGGTTAATTAACAAAGCTGATTTTTTGATATCTCTTACGGATAGTAAGGAAACCCGAATTACGGTTCGAAACTTGGCAGACAAAGATTTATTGTTCTTTTCGACCCGCATACGTTTACTGCGATTGAAGCAGGGGCTGTCGCAACGAGACCTTGCGGAGTCCATTGGGGTAGCGCCGTCTACGATTGCAATGTATGAGCAAGGTCGGCGAGAGCCTGACTTTCCAACTTTGCTGGATATGTGTATAAAACTAGAGACGACGCCTGACTATGTGCTGGGGCTAGATAAAAAATTCAAGCCCAGATTAGTTGAGATAGATGCGCTTTTATTTAAGTTTTTAGATGAGATAAAAAAGAGCAATAGGCTTTTATGCGACGGAAAAATCATTTGTCGAGAAGACCGTGAGAAGCTATCTGTTTCGTTGCAAGTTGCGCTTGAAATTGCTAAAAAGGTCATAATTAAAAAACCTAATGTTTGATTTAGCTGAGCTGTTAACAAAATTTTGTTAGCAGCGTTTATTTTTCACTGTGGGCAAAGGCCGAACAGTGATATTTTTTTATTTAAATATATAAAAATGCACAGGAATAAACTTATTTTTACAATAAATCTCATTCAGTGCGCGACATGATAATCGGAAGAAAATGGTTAAAATCTGATTAAAAAAGCGTTGCTTGGTGGAAGCTTAGAGTTCCTCGTGTTTTAAGATTGTAAAAAAACAAAAGTTAAGGCATACCCACGTTTCTTGAATGTGGATGTGCCTTTTTTTGTGCCCAAAGCCTTCCATGCACTGGAGGCAAAACGATGGGCCGTTGGTATAACATACGTTATCCGTAGCCATCCGAATTGTTTGAAGTGCGTGGCCGCACTGGACAATTCGCGAACAAAGCCCTTTCTAAAAATATGCTTTTTTCGCTCGCGGCAGCGCTACTATATTTTGGCCCGGATAAAGAACAATATTAAACAGTCAAAAATAAATGAACACGAAACGCCCCTTGATGAAATTTTGTACGACCAAATTTCTGTTGGTGAGAACATGGACAAGCAGTCGAGAACCTCGACACGCAAGTCGCGAACAAAGCTTTTATATGTTTTTTAGCTTTATCGCTCGCGCTCTTGTTTTTTTACACA
>JAZQMR010000108.1:0-1800 GCA_045543505.1 Acutalibacteraceae bacterium
GCGATGTTAGTTGGCGCATCTCGTAAGAGGGTTATTGGCACGCCATGTGAAAATCCGCCTTTCGAGGAGCGCTTGCCTGGAACGATTGCCGCGCACACGATTGCGCTTATGGGCGGCGCCAATATACTTCGCGTCCACGACGTAAAAGAGGCCGTTCAGGCGGTTCGCGTCGCCGATGCTGTTTTGAGAGCTTAGTTTGGAGGGGCAAAATTGGACAAAATCATTATCAAAGGTTTAAAAGTCTTCGCCTACCACGGTGTTAACCCAGAGGAAAAAGTTGACGGGCAAAATTTTGTGGTTGATATTACCGCACATTGCCCAGTATCTAAGGCTGGACGAACCGATAATCTCAACGACACGGTAAGCTATGCTAAAATCCTGAAGACGGCCGTACGAGTGATGGCCGAGGACAAATACGACTTGCTAGAAAGGGTCGCACATCGGGTTGCTGAGCAAATTCTTGAAGAGTACGAGTCTATAGAGCGCGTTGATGCTTGCATCAAAAAGCCAGAAGCGCCAATGAAAGCTGACTTTGATTATGTTGCTGTCGAGATTTCGAGAACAAGAGAGGACTTTCAATGAAAGAGGCTGTACTCGCGCTGGGGACCAACTTGCTAGACAGAGAAAAAAACTTGCGAACTGCCATAGAGGCGCTAAAAAGGCTACCTGGCACCGTTGTAGAAAAAGTCTCTTCAATCTACGAAACGGAGCCCTTTCAAACGCCAGATCCGCAAAATGACTATCTCAACTGCTGCGTAAAGCTGCAAACTGAACTGACACCGGAGATGTTGCTCGGTTGCTGCCTAGGCATAGAGGCGGCCATGGGACGCGAGCGACCTTTCAAAAACGCCGCAAGGATAATTGACATCGATTTACTCCTGTATGAAGGCGTCGCAATGAACACCACTCACCTAACTTTGCCACACCCGCGCATAAAAGAGCGTGCCTTCGTGATGGTTCCATTGGGTGATTTGTATGAAGAGAAGGTGGCGTTGGGATTTGACTTCAATGAAGCGCTGGATTCAGCAAATATTAAGGGAGTACATATCGTTGGATAGCGAAAAGCTAGCTCTCAACCGCGTGCTGGCCTAAAAAAATCTCACGCACAATGGCGGGGCTTCGTAAAACAGTTATTTTGAAAAATGCTTGAAAACGACCGTTTTTAAGCATTTTTCACAAGTTATTCCAAAGTGATAAAGCCGATGCCGTTATATTCAATGTAAATTTTCTGTCTGCGCTTGATGCTGGATTTGTCGGGTGCTTCCATATAGAGTGCCTTTATCAGCTCTCGCAGCATACATGGGTCGATTTGCTCGATGTCCACGTATTTGTCTGCCGTTCGGATGAACCTTTCAATATTTTCGTTCTGTCTTTCTTGTACTTAAATTTCCTGTCGCAGAGTGACAACCTTTGCTTCAAGCTGTTTCTGTTCCGCTTCGTAGTTCTGTCTCATCGTATCGAATCGCTCATCACTCAGATCAGCCCTGGCGTTATCCTCGTAAATCTTGATGAACAGCCTTTTCAGTTTAGCGATTCGGCGCTCATTACGTTCAAGCTGTTTGCGGCTCGTCTACAACTTTTCTGCCGATTCCAACTGGAGCTGTTGTTCCATTACGAAAATGAAATGCTGACGGTATCTAAGAATATACCCCATGACCAACTGAATGTGTTTCAGCACCATTCGCTCCAACACGGACTCACGGATGAAGTGGGTTCCGCACTTGTCCTTGTGTTTCCAATGAAGCGAACAATCGAAGAAGGCTCCCTCACGCTTGCCGTTATTGGTGGCTCCGTAGTACA
>JAZQMR010000109.1:0-1968 GCA_045543505.1 Acutalibacteraceae bacterium
CTTTTCAGGGTTTATAATTCTGACGTCGATATGCTTGGAAATCCAGTTTTCTATGCGCGCCATATCTTTTACGACCTTTTGGACTATTTTCTCGAGGACACAAGACCAACCGGAAACGGAGCGCTGGCAATTTCGAAAATTCTAGCTGGCACGCCATTTATAGGTACGTCCAATATTGAAACTGTAAACACCGCGTATTACCAAATGATGAGCCCAGTAAAGGCGATTTTAGGTGCTGATAATGCGTTTATAACGGTTTGGGGTGGTGAAGTTGAGCGCGATAACTTCTTTGTGAGAATAAAAAAACGCATCGGTGCAGACCGCAGCGTGTCAATAAGGTATCGCAAAAATCTTACAGGTTTGCGGCTCGTGACCGATTTGTCCAGCGTTGCAACAAAAATTATGCCAACTGGCTTAAAAGAAGATGGCCAAACTCTTTTGAAACTGCCAGAAAAGTACGTAGAGTCACCGCTTATAGGCAATTATGTGAATGTGAAAACTACTCGAATTCATTACCCGAACATAAAAATAGATGAGAACACAAGCGAGTCTCAAGCTTTGGAAGCTCTTAGAAACGCTGCAAAACAAGAGTTCGAAAACAGCGTTGATAAGCCTCAAGTTACAGCTACGGTTGAATTTGTTCCCCTGGAGGACACGGAAGAGTACAAAGATTTTTCGGTGCTAGAAAAAGTCTACATCGGTGACACCGTGCAAATTTTCCACGAGAATTTGAAAATTGAGCTTAGCACAAAGGTTATAAGCTACGAGTTCGATGCGCTTTCACAGTGTTATAAGAAGGTAATTTTGGGTAACGTAACCCCCAAATACGGAGACACCCAACGCCAATATGTCAAACAGCAAGCGAAGCAGACCACAACAGCCCTCGAGCAAGCGATACTTAACGCAACGCAGCTGATTACGGGCAATTCTGGTGGTTATGTTGTGCTGCATCCGTCTGAAAAGCCGCAGGAAATTTTCATTATGGATACGCCAGATATGAACAGCGCTCGGCGGGTTTGGCGCTGGAATTTATCGGGGCTTGGCTATAGTTCAACCGGAGTAAATGGCCCGTTTGAACTGGCAATGACAATGGACGGCGCGATTGTCGCTGACTTTATCACTGCTGGAACGATTAATGGTGCGCTTATCAAAGCTGGCTCTGTTGAGGCAGAGAGCCTTTCTCAGGAATACAAGCAAAGCGTAACTGATTCGATAAGCGGTGTTGAACGCAATGTGACACAAGCATTTCAGGCAGCTGATAGTCAATTGTCGAGCACAATTTCAGAAACATATTTAACCAAAAATTCAGCGTCGAGTACTTATGCTACGAAAACGGCGTTAACCCAGACTGCAAGCGAGATTAACACGCAAGTTTCTAAAAAAGTTGATAACTCCGAGTTCGCGACAAAAATTACGCAAAACGCCTACAGCGTGCGCGTTGCGTGGAATAACAACAGCAACTACATTCAGCTTGAAGCCGGCCAATTGGCGATTTATAACGGTTCTCTTGATCTAACCAACGGCGTGCTGTGTTCGATGGTGCGTGGCCGCACAGGCCAAAGCCGCGCTATGGTTTTGAGCGAACAATTAGCGTTCTTACGCGGAAAAAGCATAATTTTGCACGCTCCGGCGCGGATAAGCGAGTCTGACATTACATATACGACAAAATGGACATATGTTCAAAACGGCAAAGCCTGGGAAAATTACGCAGAAGACACGCTGCACGCAGGGTGTGATGTAGATATGCACTATTACACTTTAAAAAACGTGAATTTTGAAGGCGGTGGAATAACTGGTACGCTGAACATGGTTCAGCCGCTGGAGATAAATAGCGATGGCACTTTGAGCCGATGGTCAAACGGTTGCCAGTTGCAATTTCAAAACGGAATTTTAGTCAGTGGCACTTGGTATGGGTAAGTGCGTGACCGCACTGGACATGTCGCGGCGCGGAGCCCGCGCAGGCAACGT
>JAZQMR010000110.1:0-3214 GCA_045543505.1 Acutalibacteraceae bacterium
GAAGTGCCCTAAGCGAGTATCTAGCCGCCGCGAGGCGCCGAAGGCCCGCAGGGCCTTCGGCCAGCCCAGCGCTCAACAACGTTGAGCGCTGGACCACAAAGAAAATAATATTTTCTTTGGCCTCGCGGCCCGGCTGTAGCAGCTAACCTAGTGGAAATTTCTCACTTAGGGCGCTTTCTCGCCGAGCGGAATGTTGAAAATTACGGAGGTCTCCATATGCCGTTGCCCGATGGCTTCATTGAGGAAATTAAACTCAGAAACGATATCGCGGACGTGATTTCTTCCTATGTCAGCCTCAAGCGGCGCGGGAGGAACTTGGTGGGCCTGTGCCCGTTTCACGCCGAGAAAACGCCCTCCTTCAACGTCTATCCTCAAAGCAGCTCGTTTTATTGTTTTGGCTGCGGCGCCGGCGGCGATATCATTACCTTCGTTGAGAAGATGGAGAACCTCGACTATATCGAATCAGTTAAGTTCTTGGCGCAAAAAGCTGGCCTCTCCATGCCAGAAAACTCTAAAAAAGACGAGCAACTTTCTAGCATTAAGACTCGAATTTTCGAGACTAATCGGGCGGCGGCAAGGTTCTTCCACGAGAATTTATACTCCAGCAAGGGGCGCGATGCCCTAAACTACTTATGTAAACGCGGTCTCTCAGACAAGACGATTAAGCACTTCGGGCTCGGCTACGCGCCCGCCTCGAGGTACGACTTAATCGGCCATCTGAAGGATAAGGGCTTTCGCTACGAGGAGATGGTCAATGCGAATTTGGCCTACGCGAGGAGCCAAACTAGCGTCTCGGCGCGCTTCTTCGACCGGGTAATGTTTCCGATCATCGACCTGCGCGGCAATGTCATCGCGTTTGGCGGGCGCATCATGTCCGACCAGAAGCCAAAGTACCTTAATACCTCGGACACGTTGGCCTTTAAGAAGAGCTTGAACCTTTTTGCGCTGAACTTCGCCAAGAACGAAAGCGAGGGCTTATTGATTTTGGTTGAGGGCTACATGGACGTCATCGCGCTGCATCAGGCCGGCTTTAGGAATACCATCGCGACGCTTGGCACGGCCTTGACCTCCGAGCAGGCCAAAATTATCTCGCGTTACGCCAAGGAGGTCGTGATTTGCTACGACTCCGACGAGGCCGGCCAGAAGGCTGCCTCCCGCGCGATTGACCTCTTGCGACCAACCGGCGTGCTGATAAAAGTCGTTAGCATCCCGAATGGCAAGGACCCCGACGAGTTCATCCGCGCCCACGGCAAGGACGGCCCCGCGCGCTTTGCGCAGCTCATCAAGAACTCCGGCAACGACATTGAATATCGCCTCGAGAAGGCCGCTCGCAACTACAATTTGAGCGACTCGGAGGGGAAAGTCGCCTACTTGAAGGAATCTGTCAAAATCTTGGCGAGCCTCGAGAACTTGATTGAGCAGGAAATTTACACGAGTAAGCTATGCGAGCGCCTGGATGTCTCGAAGAATACGGTCCTTGCGCAGGTGGCAAAGGAACGTCGCCGGAAAAAACGTCTCATCGAGAAGAAGCAGTTTTTTCAGGTGCAACAAAATTTATCCGCACGAAATGACCGGCTGAACACCGAAAAATCCGATAATTTGCGAGCGGCCTTCGCCGAGGAGGCTATCATCTCGTACATAATCAATAATCCGGAATCCTCGGCGGAGATTTTCTCGAAACTTGCCGATGACAACTTTTGTACAAGCTTTAATCGGCGAATTTACTCAGCGTTGAAGGGGCGCGCAGAACAAGGTAGACCCATCAGCATCACCGACTTGACGCAAGACTTTTCGAGCGAGGAAATCTCAGCGATTGCCGCGATGCTTGCCAAAGAATCAGAGCGGTCATCCTCGCGGGAGGCCGTGCTCGAGTACATAAATGTGATTTTGTTCGAGCGAGAAAAATTGGACAAAAATAAAATTATCTCGGCGCAGGACGACGAAATCAGGGAGTATATGAAGCTACTCCGGGAACACAAAAAATAGGGGGAATTTTAATGGCTGCAACTTCCGCGAAGGATAAAAATGCGATTATGAAAAAGTTGCTCGAAATGGGCAAAACTAAAGGTCGCATCAATACTAAGGAAATCCTCGATGCGATGGGCGAAATCGACATCGAGCCTGAACAATTGGAAAAGTTTTACGACGACCTCGAAAGCGCCGGCGTGGAAATTATCGAGGATTTTAGTACCGCCAAGTCCGAGGATCTCGAGTTTACCAAGGAGATGGCCACCACGCATATCGACAGCCACGACGACGCTATGCTGTCGGATTCCATCGGCACCGAGGATCCCGTGAAGGTTTATCTCCGCGAAATTGGCCGTGTGCCGCTCCTCAGCATGGATGAGGAAATTAAGCTCGCTGAGAGAATTGCCGAGGGCGACGAGAAGGCTAAAAATCGCTTGACGGAGGCAAATTTGCGCCTCGTTGTGAGCATCGCCAAAAGGTACCTCGGCCGCGGTATGCAATTCTTGGATCTTATGCAGGAGGGGAATCTCGGCCTCATTAAGGCGGTTGAGAAGTTCGACCACACCAAGGGCTTTAAGTTCTCGACCTACGCGACTTGGTGGATTCGTCAGGCTATAACCCGCGCCATCTCCGACCAGTCCCGCACGATTCGCATCCCGGTCCATATGGTTGAGAGCATCAATAAAGTCAAAAAAATGTCCACGCAGTTGCTCCACGCCAACGGCCATGAGCCAAGCGTCGAGGAAATCGCTGAGCAGCTGAAGATGTCGCCGGAGAAGGTCCGTGACATTATGCGCGTCGCGCAGGATCCTGTTTCCCTCGAGACGCCAATCGGCGAGGAAGAGGACAGCCATTTGGGAGATTTTATCCCCGACGACGATGCGACAGCTCCAGCAGATGCTGCTTCAACAACCCTCCTCAAGGAGCAAATTGCCCGGGTGCTTTACACGCTGACGCCTCGAGAAGAACGAGTTTTGCGCCTGCGTTTTGGCCTCGAGGATGGCCGTCCGCGCACCTTGGAGGAGGTTGGCAAGGAGTTCGCTGTCACAAGGGAGAGAATTCGTCAAATCGAAGCGAAGGCTTTGCGCAAGTTAAGGCATCCAAGCAGGAGTCGAAGATTGAAGGATTTTCTAGAATAGGGAAAGATGGGCGCTAGCCACAGGCGCGCCGCGAGGCGCCGAAGGCCCGCAGGGCCTTCGGCCACCCTCGAGCCCAACAAAGTTGAGCTCGAGGGTTACAAAGAAAA
>JAZQMR010000111.1:0-2444 GCA_045543505.1 Acutalibacteraceae bacterium
TATGGGGCCGCCTCGCGGCGGCCGCTATGGCTTTGCACCGACTTTTTCTGAGGCACCCAAAACAGGCTAAACATTGCTAAATGCGCGAACATCCACTAAAATAAGCGTATAATCTAAAAAACGATAAAATTGGTGACGCACATGAAGATGTACTTTTACTATGGCGTGATGGGCTCGAGCAAAACGGCGAGTGCCCTGATGAAGAAATTCAGCTTTGAGGAGAAGAACCGCAAGGTGGTGCTGCTCAAGCCGAGCATAGACAACCGCGACGGCAAAACTATAGTCAAGTCGCGCATGGGGCTCTTCTGCGAGGCCATTACAGTGACACCTCAAGGCAGCATAAACGAGGCGCTCCGCGGGATGGAGTCATTTGATGTTATCATCGTGGACGAGGCGCAATTCTTAACAGTTCCTCAAGTCGACGAGTTGCGGCGCCTCACGGACAGCGGCGTTATGGTCATGTGCTACGGCCTCAAGACTGACTACATGGGCAAGCTCTTCGAGGGAAGTCAGCGGCTGATCGAGCTTTCCGACTCGATTCGCGAGATTCAATCCATGTGCAAGTGCGGCCGCAAGGCGATCATCAACGCGCGCTACAACGGCGACAAAATCATCTACGACGGCGAGCAAATCGACATCGGCGGCAACGATAAGTATATCGCGCTGTGCCATCAGTGCTGGGAGAAAGGCTCCCTCTAGTGGCGTAGCATCAGACCCAGGCGCGCCGCGAGGCGCCGAAGGCCCGTAGGGGCCTTCGGCCAGCCCATCACTCAACGTTGTTGAGTGATGGGCCACAAAGAAAATAAAAATTTATTTTCTTTGGCCTCGCGGCCGGTGCGGCCAAGCCAAAATAACACTCCAGGAGAGGCAACCTTGAACAAGAAAAAAGCGATAATTTTATACGGCTCGCCGCACGAAAACGGCAACACAAAAACGGCTCTGGAGAAAGTTCTCACAGAGCTGAATGACGAATATGATTTTAAATTTGTCGATGCGTACAAGGAAAACATACGTCCCTGCATCGACTGTAATTTTTGCGTAAAATCTGGCGGTAAGTGCATTTTTCGCGACTTCGACGACATCGATATCGCGCTCCGGGAGGCCGATCTAATCATTATCGCAACACCCATTTACAACGCAAGTTTCCCGGCTCCACTTAAAGCCATCATCGACCGCACGCAGCTCTATTTCAACATGAAAACCAAGCTCAAAATAAACCCCTTCAAACAAGAAAAAAGCGCCATCCTGATAGCCACTTACGGCTCGAATGACACCTCTTGCGAAGAGCTAATTCTCCGGCAACTTCGCCTGTTCTTTGTGCTTCTAAACGCGAAGCTAAAAAAAACTATCTTCGTGCAAGGAACAGACTTCTCTCCGGGCAACTAGCAAAGGCGTGCCCTGTTTGAAGTTTTTCGCCTTGTTTTAGCCGCAGCAGGCCGCGAGGCCAAAGAAAATATTATTTTCTTTGTGGCCCGGAGTTCAACAAAGTTGAACTCCGGGCTGGCCGAAGGCCTCCTACTGGGCCTTCGGCGCCTCGCAGCTCGGCTAGCTGCTCACCTTTGGCACGCCTATAACAGCGCGACACTCACCGCACGGAGATGCAACTCAGCACCATAAAGAAGTGCAAAATGCTTCCCGCGAGGACGAACACATGCCACACCGAGTGCACATACTTGTACTTCTTGCCGAGGCCGTAGAGGCCAGCACCCGCGGTGTAGGCGAGGCCACCTGAAACTAGCAGCGCCAGCTGCCCCGAGGTGATGCTATCAATGAGCGGCTTGATGGCAAAAATGACCACCCAGCCCATCGCGATGTAACAAATCATAGAGAACTTCGCGAACTTTTTTATGTCTATCGAGTTAAAAACGATGCCGACAACTGCCGCGAGCCAAACGACTCCAAATAACACCCAGCCTGTCGCGCCGCCAAGGACAAGCAAGCAAATGGGCGTGTAGGTTCCGGCGATGAGGAGGAAAATCGAGCAATGATCGAGGATGCGAAAGACTTTCTTGGCCTTGTTTGGCGCGAGGGCGTGATAGAGCGTTGAGACTATGTACAGGATGAAAAGCGAGGCCGAATAAATCGTCACGCTCGTGACGGCTTTGGCGGTGAGGTCCGAGAACACGATGAGCAGAACTATTGCGGCAATCGCGAGCATTGCGCCGACACCGTGAGAAATCGCGTTCATTAGCTCCTCGGCGGTAGTATATTCCGGCAAGTTGAGTTCCTTGATGCGACGAAGTCGGGCTTGCGCCTTTGCTGAGAGACAATTTTTACTCATAAAAAGCACCTCTATTTTAGTAAAGTTGGGAGTGCCCTGGGTTGCATCTTGGCGCCGCGAGGCGCCGAAGGCCCCTCCGGGGCCTTCGGCCAGCCCAACACACAACGTTGTTGAGTGTTGGGCCACAAAGAAAATAAAATTTATTTTCTTTGGCCTCGCGGCC
>JAZQMR010000112.1:0-6948 GCA_045543505.1 Acutalibacteraceae bacterium
CCCGCAGGGGCATTCGGCGCCTCGCGGCGCCGGCAGCGGCTTGCTCTGGGCACTCCAAACGCTCTTTCAGCTCGGCCGCCACGCGCAGAACCAACTCTGCCATGTCGAGCACACCCTCTTGCCTCTCCTTGGCCGTCAGGAGTGTCCCCTTGAAAACCTCGTCGGAAATCGTCAACACGCAAAGCGCATTTTTCTTAGCCCTCACCGCGTTCAAGTAGAGCGCCACCGATTCCATCTCGACCGCCAAGACGCCCATCTCAATCCACGGCTTGAGTTTTTTCTCCGCGTCGACGTAGAACACATCTGAGCACAAAATATTCCCGACTCGCACGTTGAGGTTCATGGCCTTGGCCATCTCGACGGTACTGCTGAGGAGCTCATAGCTAGGAATTGGCGCGTACGTACCGGGCAGGTCAAATTGCGTTGCGTAGTTCGAAGTCGTGCATGAGCCCATCCCAATGACAATGTCCTTGAGGTGCAAATCATCCGAGATGCTGCCGGCCGTCCCGATCCGGATAATATTGTCGACGTCGTAAAAATTGAACAGCTCGTGGGAATAAATACCAATCGAGGCCAAACCCATGCCGGAGCCCATCACCGAGACTCGCTTACCGTTGTAGGTACCCGTGTAGCCGAGCATATTTCTGACGCTCGAGAAGCAAACTGCATCCTCCAAGAAAGTCTCCGCGATAAACTTTGCCCGCAGCGGATCGCCCGGCATGATAACCGTCTTCGCGATGTCCCCCAACTTTGCGCCTATGTGCGGCGTTGGCACTTTACTCATGGTTAAATCTCCTTTAATTATCCTTAAAGTTAAACTTACTCAAGATAGATTTCTTTATGAAATTCGCAAAAGCTTGTATGATTGGACCGCCGAAAATCGCTGCAACCGCCGTCGTGATGCCGACCGTGCCACCTAGCAGGAAGCCCACCACCAGCGAGGTCACATCGATGACGACCCTATAGACTTTATATTCGAAGCGAGTCTTGTCGCGCAACAGCATCGCAAGGCCTGTCCACGGGTCGAGGCCAATCTCGACCGCAATGAAAATCGCGGTGCCGAAAAACAGCAATATGCACGCGACAATCGCCATTGCAGCCCGAAAAACAACGTTGCTCGGTGGGCTCAAAAGCGTGTACAGATTTACTCCAACGCTCACGAAAAAGCCCAACGGCAACGTATGAATTAGTGTTCCTATGTTTATGTAGCGCCTCGCGAATAGCAAAATTATCGCAAAAAGCGTGTAATTGGCCACGTTGAAGGCCATTCCCAGATCAATATGAAAAAAGCTGTGAAGCCCGTCCGCGAACACCGAAATCGGGTCGCTGCCCAGCCCCACGCAAGAATTTAGTGCGATGCCAAAGCCCATCAGAGCGTCTCCGACGAACGCAATCAAAATTTTCCACGCCAAGTCTCTCTTCGGCTGCAAAAACACCGACTTATCAAAGCCTGACATCAAATTAACACCTCTTTCAACATCGATTCGCCCTTTATTTTCTGCGGCTCCACGCCGAGGTACTCTAAAATCGTCGCGCCAATATCCGAGAAAGTCCGCCTCGTGCCCAGGTTAACGCCCAGCTTTATAGGCCTTCCGCACATCAATAGCGGCACATATTCCCGCGTGTGGTCCGTCGACTCGTCACCAGGGTCGCAACCATGATCCGCGGTGATCATCAAAATGTCCTCCGCCCTCAGCTTCGCCAAGATTTCCTCCAGCGCCCGGTCAAAGCTCGCCAGCGCCTTCGCGTAGCCATCCACGTCGTTGCGGTGCCCGTAGACCATGTCGAAATCGACCAGATTGACAAAGCACAAGCCCTCGAAATCCCGATCCAGCATCTCCATCGTCCGCGCGATGCCGTCGTCGTTGTTCCTCGTTCGCACAAAGTCCGTTATGCCTCTGCCTGCGAAGATATCCACGATTTTGCCCACCGACAGCACGTCCTTTCCGCTCTGCGCAAGTTCATCTAGCATGGTCGTCGCGGGCGGCGCCAAGGAGAAATCATGCCTATTCGAGGTGCGCGTAAAGTTCGGCGCCTGCCCCACGAACGGCCGTGCGATGACCCTTCCAACGGCGTGCTCGCCGGTCAAAATCGCTCTGGCCTGCTCGCAATATTCATACAGCTGCTCAATCGGCACTACATCCTCGTGCGCCGCGACTTGAAGAACGCTGTCCGCCGAGGTGTAGACAATCAAGTCGCCAGTCTGCACGTGCCGCTCGCCGTAGTCGCGTATCACGTCCGTCCCAGAGTACGGCAAGTTGCAAAGCGTTTTTCTGCCGGTCGCCACCTCGAATGCCCGGATAACCTCCTTCGGGAAGCCATTTGGATAGGTCGGCAGCGGTCTTTTCGACTCAACGCCGGCAATCTCCCAGTGACCAATCGTCGTGTCCTTGCCCTTGGAGACCTCCGCCAACCGCGCAAAAGCCCCACTCGGAGCCGGCACAGCCTCGCCACAAGTGACACCATCTATGTTAAAAAGTCCGAGTTTCCTTAAGCTGCCGGCCTCGAAGTTGGCGCTCCTCGAAATAGACCTAAGCGTGTTACAACCGGCATCCCCGTACAGGTGCGCATCAGGCAACGCGCCGATCCCTAGGCTGTCCAGCACCAGCAAAAACACTCGTTTTATCGCGACCACTCCCTATTTTTAATGGAAATTTCTCGCACAATAAACCTCAAAGAAAACTTTTTACAATCTGTATTTTATTATAATATATTGCACTAAATTCGTAAAGTGACCTCTATGCGCGCGCAGCAAAAAACGTTAACCTGCATATATTTCGCCAAGCGCCATCATCGATAAATAACAATCTGCAATCTTGTTGGATTTCTTCTTGGGGCGTCCTAACTTAGATTCTTCTTTTGATTAGCCGCCGGGCCGCGAGGCCAAAGAAAATAATATTTTATTTTCTTTGTGTACAAGAGCCCAACGAAGTTGCGCTCTTGTATAGCCGAAGGCCCCGCAGGAGCCTTCGGCGCCTCGCGGCGCGCCGGCGCTTGATCACACTGCTCGATTTTACTCCAGGTATTTCAAACTCAGAAATATACCACAAGTTAACACTCCGCTACGCTTTTTTCTTTTTTATCACCTTGAGGCGCGAGAACTCCTCGCGCTCCTTCTCCTCGAGGGCATCCGCGATAAACTTCACACTGCCCTCAAAGCGCGGGATCACTATATTTTTAAGCGCATTTGCGCGTTTTTGCGTCTTGCTAATCGCGTCAGCCAAGCGGTACACACTGTTCTCGATCTCGGCCAACTCCGCGGTTAACTTTTTCACCTTTATGAACGACCGATATGCCTCGTCGAGCATTGAATTCGAGCTGTATATGCCAAAAGGGAGCTCCGAATCATCGACCTCGCTCACCGAGACAATCGGAATTTCCACGCCCATCACGCTCCGATACGAAACCTTCAGACTGTCGTCGAGCGGCACCGTGCCGGCGATTTCCTCTATCATGCCGAGCGTGATGTTCGCCTTCTGGAGGGCCGCATAGGCCTTTGCATAGGTCGCATCGACGCGCTTTTGGATGGACGACGCATGTTTAATCAACAACATCATCTCGCGGACCAAGATGTTCCGTTTTTTATCCATCAATTCAAAGCCGCTTTTGGCCAACTCCAGCGATTTTTTCACCGCAATAAGATTACCTTTGGTCGGCACCACCGATGTGCTCAATCGACCTCACCCCCAAACTACTTCGCGCACGAGAGCTACTTTTTCTCGTCCTCTTTGTGCTCGTGATAATACTTATCTAGAACCGCGTCATCAATACGATCGAGCTCTTTGCGTGGCAATTTCGACAGCAGCTGCCAACCCAAATCCAGGCTCTTCTTGATGCTCCTATCCTCGGTGAACGCCTGATTGATGAACTTTGCCTCGAACTCCT
Organism: Acutalibacteraceae bacterium; assembly: GCA_045543505.1. GTDB lineage: Bacteria > Bacillota > Clostridia > Oscillospirales > Acutalibacteraceae > CAG-557. The sequence goes on from JAZQMR010000112.1 coordinate 3,886, forward strand.
TGCCAAAGGCCAAAAGCTTCTTGTCGTCGGGAGACAGTTCCTCCTCGCCGATGACCGACGCCAATGAGCGCGCGTCCTTCACCTTTGCATACGACGCGAAAAGCTGATTCGCAAGCGGCGAATGATCCTCTCGTGTGTAGCCCTCGCCGATGCCATCCTTCATCAACCTCGAAAGCGACGGCAGCACCGCGACCGGCGGATAGATGCCTTCTCCCTCCAGCGAGCGCTCCAGCACGATTTGCCCCTCCGTGATGTATCCCGTCAAGTCCGGCACCGGATGCGTGATATCATCATTCGGCATCGTCAAAATTGGTATCTGCGTCACCGAGCCCTTCTTGCCGTTGACCATGCCTGCCCTCTCGTAGAGCGACGCCAAATCCGAATATAAGTAGCCCGGATAGCCCTTTCGGCCCGGAATTTCGCCCTTTGAGGAGCTAAACTCGCGCAAGGCCTCCGCATAGGAAGTCATGTCCGTCATTATCACGAGAATGTGCATATCCTGCTCAAAGGCCAGATATTCCGCGGCCGTTAGGGCGCACCGCGGCGTCAAAGTCCTCTCGATGACCGGATCATTTGACAAATTCAAGAACATAACGACGCGTTGCAAGACCCCAGACTCCTCAAAGCTGCGTCGGAAATACTCCGCAACATCGTTTTTCACGCCCATTGCGGCAAAAACTATCGCGAAATTTTCGTTCTCCTCGGAGGCGATCTTGGCTTGTCTTGCAATTTGCACCGCTAGCTCGTTATGCTTCATTCCGGAGCCCGAAAATATCGGGAGTTTTTGCCCGCGAATGAGCGTTGCTAGGGTATCAATCGTCGAGATGCCCGTGTTTATATAGTTCCTCGGATATATTCTCGAGACTGGATTTATCGGCGTTCCATTGATGTTCAACTTCTTTTTTGGAAAAATCTCGCCCAAACCATCAATCGGTCGACCTGCACCATCAAAAACTCTGCCTAAAATCTCCGGCGAGAGCGCTAACTCCATCGGATGGCCTTTTAGGCGAGTTTTTGTGTTGCTCAGCGAGATATTTTTTGTCCCCTCGAAGACCTGCACGACAATTCTATCGCCATCTATTTGAACGACCCTACCCTGACGCATCGTACCATCATCGAGGCGAATCTCCACGATCTCCTCGAATGAAACATCGGAAACGCCGTCAATCACGATGAGCGAGCCGCTAATTTCTCGCACGCCAATGTAATCAATTATCACTTTTTCACGCCCCTCCCCTACGCCTTCAAGATGCCGTCGATGGCCTTATCTATCTCGGTGATGTAGCCATCGAACAGCGATAAATTATCATTTGGCACATCGTATTTCATCTTCGTGAGCTTATCGAAAAGTCCTAACTCAGATAGTCGCGCGATGGGAATCGACGAAAGAAGTAGCTGTTTTGCTCTGCTCTCGAGGTGCAAAATGACCTTCATCATGAGTTTTTGCTTCTCAAGCGGCACAAAGGTGTCATCCTTATGGAAGGCATTCTGCTGCAAGAACCCTACGCGAATGACGCGCGCTATCTCAATAACCAACTTCTGGTCGTCCGGCAGGACATCCGAGCCGATCAGCTTGACGATCTCCATGAGTTTGCTTTCCTCGTGCAGCAACGCACTTATCCTCGCACGATATTTTATGAACTCCTCGCCGACATTCTGCGCAAACCAAGCATCCAAGTCGGTAAAATACTCGCTATAGCTCTGCATCCAGTTGATCGCCGGATAGTGCCGCGCATAGGCCAATGACTTATCCAGCGCCCAAAAGGCTCGCACAAAACGTTTTGTATTCTGCGTAACCGGCTCAGAGAAGTCCGCTCCCTGAGGCGAAACCGCTCCAATAATCGTCACTGAGCCGTCAGTTTTGTTTAGGTTCTCCGTGAGGCCCGCACGCTCATAGAACTCCGACAACCTCGACGGTAAGTACGCCGGGAAACCCTCCTCTGCAGGCATCTCTTCGAGACGACCCGAAATCTCACGCAAGGCCTCTGCCCAACGCGAAGTCGAATCGGCCATAATCGCCACATGATAGCCCATATCGCGATAATATTCTGCTAAGGTGATGCCTGTGTAAATCGAGGCCTCACGCGCCGCAACTGGCATATTCGAGGTGTTCGCGATGAGTACCGTGCGTTCGGTCATCGGCTTGCCGGATTTCGGGTCAATCAGCTCCGAGAACTCATTAAGGACCTGACACATCTCGTTGCCGCGCTCGCCGCAACCCACATACACGATGATATCCGCATCGCACCACTTAGCCAACTGATGTTGCGTCATCGTCTTGCCGGCTCCGAATCCGCCCGGAACCGCAGCAGCACCGCCCTTCGAGACCGGAAAAAGCGTATCTATAACGCGTTGGCCGGTGATGAGCGGAATCGTCGTCGGCAGACGCTTTGCAACCGGTCGAGGCGTCCTAATGGGCCATTTTTGACATAAAGTCAAGTCAATTTTCTCGCCATCATCGGTCTTGAGCGTCACAATAACATCATTAACAGTGAATTTGCCGTCCTTTTTCGCCGCGACGACCTCACCGGAAACACTCGGCGGCACCATGCATCTATGAGTTATAATGCTCGTCTCGGGACATTCCGCATAGACCTCGCCCGCGGACAGCCTGTCGCCGACCCTAACTTTGATTTTCACGTCCCATTTTTTCGCCTCGTCGAGGGCCGAAACGGCAGCACCTCTCGCGATGAACGAGCCAGATTTCGCCTCCACCGCGCGCAACGGACGTTGAATGCCGTCAAAAATATTGTTGATTATGCCAGGACCCAAGGTGACCGTCATAGCGCTGCCCGTGCCCACAACCGGCTCCATCGGCCGCAAACCCGTTGTCTCCTCGTAGACCTGAATCGTCGTAAAGTCACTCGTGATGCCGATGACCTCGCCGATGAGCCGCTCGTGGCCCACGAAAACCATCTCCATCATCGAGAACGAATCAGTATCCTTGACCGTGACAACCGGCCCATTTATGCCGTAAATAACATTCTGATTTTTCATAAGTTACATCTCCAACAGGCTGAACTTAGGAGTGCCCTAAATGTGCATTTTCTATTGACTTGCTGC
>JAZQMR010000113.1:0-5492 GCA_045543505.1 Acutalibacteraceae bacterium
ATATTTTGGCACACAACAAGCTGACGATGAATACTGGCTTTGACTTCGATGTGCTGAATTTGGAGCTCGATAATGTCATTGATTTTGATATGACAGATTTTGGCTTTGAATTTGCAGATGAGACGAAAAATCTTTGTGATAGCTTTATAGACGACTTGTTAGAAAAAGAGCTTGGGCAAAGGGAAATTGAGCAGGATAGCTTCAAAATGACGCTCATCTTCCCTCTTGAGTACAAAACTATCGCTGAAGAATACCTCGCTTCAAACGGTAAGCAAAGGTTGATTGAACTGTGCTTGGCCGAAATGGGGGTAGGATAATGCCGGAATGCGGAACGCGGGTGGCCCCGCAGGACGAGTCGCGCTAGCGCCTGTTTGAATTTTGAGGAATATACACGCGGCAGTGGTTAGATGTTCCCCCTACAAAGGGGCAGGCCTTTGCGTTGGCACATGGCCGCGAAGGCGGATCGCGTCCTAAATTAAACTAAATTTGCAACTTGATTCTCGCGCTGATTGAAGGCGTAAAAATAAATGTTCTCAGAAGCAGTTCTCAAATTTCTAAAAAAGAAACTTCAAAGGCGCTAATGAATTTTATTAGCGGTGCAAGAACGAAAGAGACCAACTGGTGTGAGCGCGTGGTCGCGCAGAACGATTCGCGCACGAAGTTTTAGTCTAATTCAATGCAATATCGCCCGCGAATTAAAATTTTGGCGGATGAGAATTATCCGTTTGTTGTGTCGACTAAGGGCAAAATCATCGCTGACACAGATTATTTAGGCCTCATAAAGAGCTGCAACTGCGTCGTTCAAATTAGCATGGTCTGCGACAAATATGATGTACTTGAAAAAGGCTGTCCTAGCTTTGCGGAGCGGTTAAAAATTTTAGAAAGCGTGTCAAAGGTCGCAAGAAGAACCATCGTCAGAGTGCAACCGTATATGCGAGGTGCGTGACCGCACAGGACAAGTGGCGGCGCGAAGCCCGCGCGGGCAACGTCGCGCTAAAATTTTGTATAAACAGTTAGCGCGCTCACGCGGCAGATACCTATGCTGGAAATATGTAAAAAGCGCGTGAAATAGGATTTTTTGTTTGTATTATACTTTAATCGCGAAATCGTTTCTTTTGCAAGCTTTTCTTTTCGCAAAGAAAAGCGAGTTTAGTCAAGGTGGGAGGAGATTTTGTTTATCAGTATGACGACATAAAAAAAGATTTTCTAGAGCTAAAACAAAAATGGCACGTGATCGCGCAGAACAATTTCGCGCACAAAGAATGCCAAAAAACAAGTTTTTGCTGCACGCGACAAAGTTTACGACGAAAATCGAATTCGCAGTCTGGGCGACAGCTTGACCTGTTGTGGAGTCGATGGTCTTTCTGGCTTTCAACCGAATACATTCAATTTAAATCACATTTTAAACGGTGACAAAGTCCTGCCGTCGCCAAGGCAAAAGCTAGATGGTACAGCTGGCTGCTTTCAAAGCCTCTTTCAAGACAGTTTGCGAGCCAGAATGTGTGCAAAAAACAGCTTTGCGGAATGGATGATTTATTATTACAAAACCCGGCGCGGAGCCCGCGCGGGCAACGTCGCACACATTGATTTTGCAAATTTTAAAATTGGGCGCACGCGGTTGAAACCGTACGAATGAGAACGCAAGAAAAATACTAAAAATCGCCGAGGAATACGGCGTTGAGCAGAACTTTTTCTTCATAACGACGTTCAAAAGATATCAAGTTCAAATCGGGATTTTGACCGAGCGCGGAGCCCGCGCAGGCATTTCGCACTCGAGGCTAGATGTTTTGACAAAATTAAGTGCCTGCGTTTAAAGCCGCCTGGATGGGAGAGCTAGCCTAGCGAGTTCTGTGGGGAACGTGTCTGCCTCATGGTACGAAAGAATACGTTAAGGGGCGCAAAAATGTTTACTCGCACCCGGCAATCTCTGACTACAACCGCACCACAGACAGCGCGAATAAGACGGTCGTAACGCTGATGGAAATAATCACGACGCTGCGAAACCGGCAAGATGGTGGCAAGCCGGACCCATTGCTTGAACTCCTATCAGGACACGGAGTCCGTGTAGACACGTCGCGAACTAAGATTCCTGAGAATCAAAAGCCTAACTGCTCGCGGCTAGAGTGCAATGCGGGCGATGTTTCGGAATTTAAAAGTGAGCTTGGTGCGCAATGAGAAGACAGCTTGCTGTCCATCAAAGCTTTCAATATGCTCAAAATGTGGTAAACGGAACTATTCCAGCGCCTAAATACGTCATCAAACAGTGCCAGAAGTTTTTGGAAATCTGCGATGGAAAATCAGAAAAATATTTTCTTGATGAGCAAAAACTGAATCAAATTGATGACGTATTGAAATTGCTTGTAATGCCGCGTGGACTTAAGACCGGGAGCAGTATTTATGAGTGTTCGTGTGGGTATCAGTGGCTTTTGTATGCAGCGGCACTTTGTGTCGGCGCGGAGCCCGCGCGGGCAAGTCGCGCCAGAGCCTTTTTGAAATTCGAGGAATACACACGCGGCAATAGCCAGCGACTTTGGTTCCGAAATGAAAAAACGTTGAACCTATAAAAGAATTTTCGAACCATTTTTGTGTTGCTTTTTTTATTGGAGCCAAAATTCAGCAAGTTTTACTCAGTGGCTCCAGATGGGGCTTTGTCGCGTGAAGTTAAAACCGCAATCGAGGAAATTTTAAAATCGAGCCCACTTGTCTATCAAAATAAAGGCATGCCACGCTTCAAGGTATTGCGCGACTACATTGAGTTCATCCCGAACGAAAATCGCTACATTCCGCTCAACTACAGCAACTCTAGGATGGACGGCAAACTTCCAAACGTCTTTTTAGCTGATGAAGTTGGTGCTTTGCCGAACTCTTATGCGATTGAAGCGATGAGGTCTGGGCAGTTAAATATTTTGAATAAGCTGGGCTGCATAATTTCAACGAAATATCCGACGGCGAACAATCCGTTTGAAGACGAAGTAAATTATGCTAAGAGAATTTTAGATGGTACACAAAGCGATGAAACGGTCTTTTCCCTGCTCTACGAACCGGAGGATACTGACAATTGGTCGTTCGACGATACGATTTTAAAACACGCAAACCCAGTTGCTTTAGAGATTCCAGAAATTTGGGATGACCTGCTAAAAAAGCGAGCTAGAGCCATCTCTATTGAGTCTGCACGTGAAAATTTTCTGACGAAACACTGCAACATCATATATCAAGGTGCCGGAACGGAAAGCTTTATCGACATCAAGGATTTGCAGCGCTGCCGGGTCAATAAAATCGACTGGACTGGGCGCGAAGTCTACGTTGGCGTGGATTTGTCGATGAGCAACGACAACACGGCAGTCGCGATTTGTTCAGAGGAAAACGGCAGAATTTTGGCCGATGTAGTTTGCTTTATTTCGGAGGGGCGAATTGATGAGAAAAATAAGGCGGGTGCCCCCGCATGGCTATGTCGCGCTTGGGTTTTCATTTAAACTTAAGTCTTTCCACGCGGCGAATGCTTAGCGGAGACAGGGAAAATAATAATTTAAGAGTTGCCAGCACAGTGACACCTTGCATCCTCCTGCAAAGTTGTTGTCGGAGAAAATCACAGATGGTGAGTTTGAGTACGAAAAAAATACACTGTTAGAAATAATTTTCGAAAATGCACGGCGCGGAGCCCGCGCAGGCTACGTCGCGCTAGCGTTTTGTGTAAACAATTAGCTATTTCACGCGGAAAAAGCCAAGGCTGGCAACAGATAAGAACCGCGTGAGATAGAAATTTTTGTTTACTTGTGGCTTTGTGCGCGAACCCGTTTCTTTTGCGAGCTTTTCTTTTCGGTGCGTGACCGCACGGGACAAGTCGCGGGAAAGCTTGTATAAAATTTACAGCTGTTCGGTCGCGCAATATGCAAAACGCGTGAAAAAGGAGGTAACAAAAAGGGCTTCATAAACGCAAAAATCGCTTAACAAAAGAGGCCATCGACGCGCTGAAAGCTGCGTGGTATAAGTTTTACTCCAATAACGATGAAAATGTCATTATTTTAAACGAGGGCCTGACCTTTCAAGAAGCCAGCAATACCAGCGTTGAAATGCAGCTGAACGAAAGCAAAAAATCGATGTCTGATTCGATTTTAGAGATTTTTGGTGTGCCAACAGATTGGAGCTGGGAAACCTTCATAAAGACCGCTATTATGCCGATTCTGGCAACATTTGAATGTGCATTAAACAGAGACTTGCTTCTCGAGAAGGAGAAGAAGTCTTTTTATTTTGCTTTTGACACAAAAGAAATCATCAAGGGTGATATCAAAACTCGATTTGAGGCCTATAAAACCGCATTGGAATCGAATTTAATGCAGATAGACGAGGTCAGATATTTAGAAAATCTTGAGCCTTTGGGGCTTAATTTTATCAAGTTGGGGCTTCAAGATGTGCTGTTTAATCCGGTCACCAAAGAAGTTTACACCCCAAATACAAATCAGGTTACAAATATTGAAAACAAAAACGGAGGATACACGCATGAATAAATTAATAAACGTAAACATCAAAAACGAAAATGGGAAATTGCTGGTTGGAAGCCGTGATATAGCGGTTGGCTTAGAAAAAGAGCATAAAGACGTACTGAGGAAAATAGAGGACGTTTTAACGGTAGGAGAATTTTCCGAGCGTGAATTTACGACGAGCCAAGGCAACAAATACAAGGAATATTTGCTTGATAAAAACACCTTCATTTTGCTGGTTATGAATTATACCGGCTACAACGATTTTAAACGAGCATATATAAAACGCTTTGATGAAATGGAAAAACAGCTGAGTTTTTATATCCCACAATCATTTCCGGAGGCGCTTAGATGTTTGGCAGCCGAAGTTGAGCAAAAGGAATTGATGCAAAAACAGCGAGATGAGGCAATTCGCACCAAGGCGTATATTTCAGATAAAAAAACAGCAACAGCAATGAACACGGCGAGCCAAAAATCAAGGGAGGTGGAAAAATTGAAAAGAGAACTCGACAAGTCAAAAGAATTCGCGAGCATAAAGGCTGCGGAGATACGACTGAAATCAAAATTTGATTGGAAACCGCTTCGAAATTATTGCACCTCTCATGAGCTAGAAATGCCTAAAATTTTCGATGCAAATTACGGCAGCGTTCGAACCTATCCAGCTGAAGCTTGGCAAGCGATTTACGGCGTAGACCTGAAAGAGTTGTTTTAGCGCCTGCGTTTAACTTGAAAAACTGGAGGGGCCCGTAGTCCGCTAGCCAGCGTAAAAACGGCGCGTTTACAAGCTGTTAGCTGGCAAGGACGTGCCTTTTCGGGGAGAGGACGAACCCCGAAATGACCGAGCTTTTGCACGTAAGGGCAAAACGAAAAAATGAAGGGAGTGAGGACGATGCGGATAGAAATTAGAAATGACAGCGTGCTTTTAGATGGCTATGTGAATGCGATTGCTAGAGACTCTCGGCCAATGCTTGATGAGAACGGCGAAAAATTCGTTGAACAAATTAGCCCGAAAAC
>JAZQMR010000114.1:0-2021 GCA_045543505.1 Acutalibacteraceae bacterium
CCATGCGATATGCGATAGAGGCGAGATACCGTATGATGAGGTCCGAAAGATAATTTCTGAGCAAGAAAAAAGTTCGTGTTTTAGGTTGAGACACCCCCCTGGGATACAGCACGAAGCCCGGTGTAGAGCCGAAAACCGACACCCCTCCTAAATTTACACCGAATAAGCTAATCGTGAATTTTTTGGAGCAGGTGGCCCTGCATGACACGTCGCGAGCCAGGCTTAAACGGCGATATTAAGCCATTTTGCTCGAGGATGAGCTAATTTTACGATTGGCATTCAAAGGAGGAAAAACACACATTGAAAATAGAAAAAATAAGCATAGATGCAATTAAACCCTATGAAAACAATGCAAAACTTCACCCACCTGAACAAATTGAGCAAATAAAACGGTCCATCTTGGAGTTTGGAAACAATGACCCTATCGCGATTGATGAAAATGGTGTCATCATCGAAGGACATGGGCGCTACGAGGCCTTGAAACAGCTTGGTTTTGATGAAATTGAAATTATCAGGTTGTCGCATTTGAACGAGCAACAGAAAAAAGCCTACATTTTGGCGCACAATAAACTCACGATGAACACAGGTTTTGACTTCGATGTACTGAATTTAGAGCTTGATAATATCATTGAATTCGATATGGCAGATTTTGGCTTTGAATTTGCTGATGAGACGCAAAATCTTTGCGATAGCTTCATAGACGACCTATTGGAAAAAGAGCTTGGTCAAAGGGAAATCGAGCAAGACAGCTTTAAAATGACGCTAATCTTCCCTCTTGAGTATAAAAATGCTGCGGAAGATTACCTTACTGCGAACGGTAAGCAAAAACTGATTGAGCTGTGCTTGGCTGAAATGGGGGTAGGATGATGCCAGAATGCGGAACACAGTGCTATTTATGCGATTTGCCGGTGCGTTTTGACAACTACAGTGGCTGCTCTCACGCGTGCAGTTACTGCTTTGCTCGGCACAGAATTGACATTTCTCAAATTTCTAAAAAAGAAACTTCAAAGGCACTGACAAATTTTATTAGCGGTGCAAGAACGAAAGAGACCAACTGGTGCGACTGGGATATTCCGCTGCACTGGGGTGGCCTTTCTGACCCGTTTCAGCCGTGCGAAAGCAAATATCGCAGTTCGTATAAGTGCTTGAAAATTTTTGCTGAAGAGAATTACCCGTTTGTGGTATCCACTAAGGGCAAAATCATCGCCGACAAAGAATATCTGGACCTCATAAAAAGCTGCAACTGCGTCGTTCAAATTAGCATGGTCTGCAACAAATATGATGTACTTGAAAAAGGCTGTCCAACCTTTGCAGAGCGGTTAAAAATTTTAGAAAGTGTGTCAAAAGTCGCGAGAAGAACCATCGTCAGAGTGCAACCGTATATGCGAGAGGTCTTTTTAGACGTTTATAAAAATTTGCAGCTATTCAAAAACGCTGGTGCATACGGGGTTATCATTGAGGGGATGAAATTTAAGCGGAAAAAAGACGGTTTAGTCAAGATTGGCGGCGATTTTGTTTACCAGTATGAAGACATAAAAAAAGATTTTCTGGAGCTGAAACAAAAATGTCATTCACTTGGCTTGAAGATTTACGCTGGCGAAAATCGAATTCGCAGTCTGGGCGACAGCTTGACCTGTTGCGGAGTCGATGGTCTTTCGAGTTTTCGGCCAAACACATTCAATTTGAATCACATTTTAAACGGTGACAATGTTCTTCCGTCGCCGCAACAAAAGATAGACGGTACCGCTGGCTGCTTTCAAAGCCTCTTTCAAGACAGTTTGCGAGCCAGAATGTGTGCAAAAAACAGCTTTGCGGATTGGATGATTTATTATTACAAAACCCGCAAGAAACAAATGGATGCAGTTTTTGGGAAATCAAAAATTTAGAAAATTTGGGAGGTAAAAATGGCACAAATAAATTTAAATGAGCAAGCAAGACAAATACTGAAAATCGCAGAGGAATACGGCGTTGAGCAAAATTTTTTCTTCATAACAACATTTAAAAGGTATCAAGTTCAAATT
>JAZQMR010000115.1:0-3699 GCA_045543505.1 Acutalibacteraceae bacterium
CTCAACAAAGTTGAGCTATGGGCTGGCCGCAGGCCCCATTTCGGGGCCTTCGGCGCCTCACGGCGCTCCCAGATGCTCGCTTAGGGTACTCCTAGTAGCTGCGGTAATGATTCTTGTGGTTAGGGATGTGCTATAATAGTCTCGATATTTATTTTGGGTGGCGGATGTTATGAAGTTACTTGTCTTGGACGGCAACAGCATATTTAACCGGGCTTTTTACGGGATAAAACTTTTGACCACAAAGTCCGGCGTTTATACCAACGCAATATATGGCTTTTTGACGATGTTGAACAAACTCACTGACGAAATAGCTCCCGATGCGGTGGCGATTGCATTTGACATGAAGGCACCGACGTTTCGGCACAAGGCTTATGACGGCTACAAAGCGACTCGCAAGGGCATGCCCGAGGAGCTCGCGGCACAATTTCCGGTGCTGAAAGAGTTGCTGTCCGCGATGGGATACAGGCTAGTCGAGATGGAAGGCTACGAGGCCGATGATATTCTCGGAACGCTGGCTGACACTTGCGAAAAGAACGGCGAAACCTGCATAATTGCCACGGGCGACAAGGATAGCTTGCAGCTCGTCTCGAAGAGCGTGTCCGTGAGGATTACTGCCACGAAATTCGGCCGGCCCGAGGTGACCCTCTACGATGAGGACAAAATCCGCGAGGTTTACGGTGTTGCGCCGCGCCAGCTGATTGACATAAAGGCTATCCAGGGAGACGCCTCGGACAACATCCCGGGCGTGGCTGGCATCGGCGAGAAGGGCGCCGGCGAGCTGATTCGCAATTTCGGTTCGCTCGAGCACATCTACGATAACATCGACTCCCTCGACATCAAGGATGGCACTCGCAAAAAGCTGCTCGCCTCCAAGGACAACGCCTTCTTGAGCAAATTTCTCGGTACGATTGTTAAGGACGTCCCGATCGATGTGGATTTGCAAAGTTATACACCTCAAGAGATGGACAAAGCCAAAGTCGCAAAAATGCTCACGGAGCTGGAAATGTTTTCGCTTTTAAACAAGTTTGGCCTAGAGCAAATAGGCGAAGAAAAAAGCTCTGAAGATAAAACCGTAAAAGTAGTTGTAAATGAAGCAACAAATATGCTTGAGAAACTTATTAGAGCTCAAAAATATATTGGCTTTTTATACGAAAATAAAGAGCTAAAACTTGACCGAATAGGACTTGCTCTAAATGATACGGTCTATATTTTGGACAACTTGGCTAGCTGCAAAGATTTGCTCAAATCAATAATGGAAGACGAGCAAATTGAGAAGAAAACCTACGATATAAAAACTTTTTACGAAATTATGCACAACTTAAATATCGATGTGAAAGGCGTCAAACTGGATGTTCTTTTAGCCGCTTATTTGCTCAACCCTTCTAGCAAAAACTACAATCTAGACACGTTAATTCAGGAATACGCTGTAAAAAAAACAAAAATAAACAATGAGACTTTTAAAGACGACGCCTTTGTGCAAAATGCGGCTACATTTAGCGATTTATGCTGTACAATTGAGGGGAAAATCACGGATAACTTACAAAAAGATTTGCTCGAAAATGTAGAAATTCCGCTGGCAAAAGTGTTGGCTGAGATGGAGCAGGTTGGATTTTTGGTTGACGAAGAGGGAATAAAAAACTACGGCGAAACCTTAGAAAAAGAGCTGCAGGCTCTGCAAGGCGAAGTATTTGAGCTTGTCGGACACGAGTTTAACTTAAATTCTCCCAAGCAGCTCGGTGAAGTGCTCTTCGAGGAGCTCAAACTGCCTAAGGGCAAGAAAACAAAAAGCGGTTACTCGACTAGCGCGGAAGTTTTGGAGGGGCTGCGCGGAGTACATCCGGCGGTAGACGCCGTGCTACAGTACCGCGCGCTGGCAAAGCTGAAAAGTACCTACTGCGATGGGCTGCTCAAGGTGGTCGGCTGCGACGGGCGAATTCACTCGCGATTCAATCAGGTCGAGGCGCGCACCGGCCGGATAAGCTCGCTGGAGCCGAATTTACAAAATATTCCTGTTCGAACAGAGCGCGGCAAGGAGTTACGGAAGTTTTTCCGTGCGCGCGAGGGCTGGATGCTGGTTGACGCCGATTATTCTCAGATCGAGCTGCGAATTTTGGCTCACCTCGCCGACGACAAAACCATGCTTGAGGCCTTCAAAAACGGCTTGGACATCCATACTCAAACAGCCGCGCAGGTTTTTAACATTCCAGAAAATATGGTGACTCCGCTGATGAGGAGCCGCGCCAAGGCTGTCAATTTCGGCATCGTGTACGGGATTGGCGCGTTCTCGCTGGCCAAGGACATCGGCGTGACGCGCAAGGAGGCGCAGGCCTACATCGACAGCTACCTGGCGCACTACGCCGGGGTTGAGCGGTATATGCGCGAGACGATCGAGGCCGCGAAGGAAAATAAATTTGTTGAGACAATTTTTGGTAGACGCCGATATTTGCCGGAGTTGGCCTCCTCTAATTTTAATCTTAGAGCCTTCGGAGAGCGCGTGGCGCGAAACATGCCGATACAGGGCTCGGCGGCGGACATCATCAAAATCGCGATGATCAATGTGAGCCGTCGTCTGCGTGAGGAAAATTTGAATGCGCGCTTGATTTTGCAGGTTCACGACGAGCTAATCGTCGAGGCGCCAAAAGAAGAAGCCATCTCGGTTGCCAATATTTTAAAAGTCGAGATGGAAAATGCCGTCAAGTTGAACGTGCCACTAGTAGCCGACGCTAATATTGGTAAGACTTGGTTCGATGCAAAATCGTAAGGGAGTAATTTTTGAGCAATGAATATACTTTTTGTTTGCACTGGCAACACTTGCCGAAGCCCGATGGCTGCTGGCATTTTCAAGAATATCCTAGCGGAGAAAAATATAAAAAATATAACGGTCTCAAGCGCTGGACTTGCTGCAAATAACAACTCGCCTGCCTCAAAAAATGCTATCGAGGCCTGCAAAAAAAATGGAATTGACCTAAGTGAACATATTTCCAGGAGCATTTTTGACATCAATTTATCGTCGATTGACAAGTTTATTGTGATGACAGCTTCGCACAAAGATGCTTTGTTAAGTATGTCTGTTCCTATAGAAAAAATACACATTTTAGGCACGGGAGTTTTGGATCCGTTCGGCGGAGACGTAAAGGTTTATGAGCAGTGTAGAAACCAAATAGAGGCTGCGCTTTATGAGTTACTTGACGAGCTTAAATTTGAAACGGAATGAGAAAACTTGGACTTTAAAATAGAAAAAATGCGTGAAGAGCATATAAAGGACATCGCCGCGCTAGAGAAGGAATGCTTTTCGCAGCCGTGGTCGGAGGGCTCTTTGCGCGAGGAGCTGCACAAGGACAACTCAAACTTTTTGGTGGCGCTCAATGAAAATGCGCTGGTGGTCGGATATATCGGGTTCTATTTCGTGCTCGACGAGGGCTACATCACAAACGTCGCCGTAGCATCCAAATTTAGACGATGCGGAATCGCACAAAATTTGCTAAAAAAAATAATAGCCTTCGCGCAGTCGCAAAGGCTAAGTTTCATTTCTCTTGAGGTCCGTGCGTCTAACGCAGCAGCGATTTCACTGTATGAAAAGTTTGGCTTCGAGAAAGTCGGATTAAGAAGGAATTTTTACACCTTACCGCAAGAGAATGCAGTCATTATGACAAAGATTTCAGGAGTGCCCTAAATGTGCATTTTCTATTGACTTGCTGC
>JAZQMR010000116.1:0-4729 GCA_045543505.1 Acutalibacteraceae bacterium
GGGAGCTTATCGTTTGCCGCGTGACCTCCAATGCGTCAGCAAGTTCCTGCTGACTGATTTTATGCTGCTTTCTGATTGCTTCAATATGGTTTTTCACCCTCTCACGCTCCAAAATGAAATGTAAAGTCGACTTTGCATTCAGCTTAACACAAATAAAACAATTTGTAAAGTGAACTTTACAACGGGGAGTGCCCTAATCGAGCAGCCGGCCCAGAGCTGCGCTAACTTTCGCGTTGCGAAATGCGGCCGATGTGCTATAATGGCCGTAAAGAATGTTGTGCACGGAGGGGCTTTTATGAGCGATAAAAAGATTGGCGTTCTGGCGAGCGGCGGCGACGCACCTGGGATGAATGCGTCAATTCGAGCGGTGGTTCGGGCGGGTTTAAGTCGAGGTATGCAGGTTGTTGGCATTCGCAGGGGATACAATGGTTTGCTTGCCGCGGACGCGATTCCTATGGATTTCAGCTCGGTTTCTGGAATCATAGGCAAAGGAAGCTCGATTTTGTATTCGGCTCGCAGCAAGGAGTTCAAAACGAGTGAGGGCGTGCTTCGTGCGAGAGACAACTGCAAGCAACTTGGCCTCGACGGGCTGGTTGTTATCGGCGGAGATGGCTCTTTGCGAGGAGCGGCCGAACTTAGTGAAGCGGGGATTCCCTGCGTGCTAGTGCCCGCCACGATCGACAATGACGTGCCTTGCAGCGAATACTCGATTGGCTTTGATACGGCTTCGAACACCGCGATACAGATGATTGATAAGATTCGCGACACGGCGGAGGCCTTTGAGCGGTGCATCGTCGTCGAGGTAATGGGCCGTCGTTGCGGGAACATCGCCTTGCAGACGGGAATATCTGCGGGCGCGACGGCGATACTATTACCGGAGGCGGACTTCGATCTGCAAAGGGACGTCATCGACAAGATTAAGGCGCTTCGAGGCAAGGGGCAAAATCATTTCATTGTGGTTGTCGCGGAGGGTGTTGGCGGACTCGAGGAACTTACGCAGCGAATCGCGGAGGAAACTGGTGTTGGCGCGCGTTCGACGGTGTTGGGACATGTTCAACGAGGCGGAGTCCCTACCGTGCGCGATCGAGTGATAGCGACTGAGATGGGCGCAAAGGCTGTTGAAGTTTTGGCGGCAGGCAGCGAGTCTAAGGTCATCTCGATGAACGATGGTAAGATTGTCTCACATGATATTTTAGAGGGAATGGACAGGAAAACGTCGTTCGATGTCGATTTATATCAGACGGCATTGAGATTTTCTATATAAAATTAATGTGCATTTGGGTCAATTCACCAAACTTGCGATGCAGTCTTGCTTTTACTTATCGCTTATGGTAAACTTTGAGGCAATGACACGAAAGAGGGTTGAGTTATGAAGAAAATTGCGTTAATTTTGATGCTTGCAGCAATGGCGGCGACCTTTACTGGATGTGGCGCAAATCAATCTAACGTTTCTATCAACGGCGACCATCAATCACAAAGTCAATCCGAGGATCACACCGGCGAGCCAGAACCGAGCAAGACTCAAGAGAATAGGGGTAAGATAGGCGATTTCACGGTTTCTATCGATAAGGCGGAGATTAAAGACTCCAGCAAGGGCAAGAAATCGATGTTGGTTACCTACACCTTCACGAATGGTTCGAAGAAGACTGTAACGTTTGACGAGGTGTTATCAGCGGAGGCATATCAAAATGACACGGCATGCCCGCAAGCTTCGATGAAGGATCAGACTTACGATATAGAGAATATCTTGACTGAAGTTAAGCCCGGCGAGACGTCAACTGTCTATGAAGCCTATGTTTTGCAGGATGATTCCGACTTGACTGTTAGGGTCTCCAAGGCCGGTCAGACCGAGCAGCAAGAGCAAAACGACACAACTATGATTACAAGAACTTTTAAAGTAAAATAAAATTTCTCCTAATATAGTGAAGACCGCAACACTGTGGCCTTCATTATATTTTTGCCGCTTTTTGTGAATATAGCCTCGCGCGCTGTACATATTCATTTAAAAAGATTATAATAAATATTCACTTGGTTTTTGAATGGGTGTGTTTTGGTGAAGGAGAAAAAGATAAAAAGAAAAGATCAATCGTTCATGCAAGGGACTGTAATTTTGACGGCTAGCCTGCTTTTGGTCAAGATTATGGGCATTTTATTCCGGATTTTCGTAACCGGCATGATCGGACCGACTGGCGCGACTTACTTTACCGTGGCATACGAGATTTATAATCCACTTTTCGCGCTCGCAACGGCCGGCTTGCCAATAGCAATTTCTAGAATGGTCTCCGAGAGCGTCGCAAAAGGGCGCTATCGCGATGTAAGAAAAATAAAAAAAGTATCAATTCCGATATTTCTTCTCACCGGCACAATTGGCCTAATTTTGATGCTTTTCGGCGCCTTTATAGTACCCAAACTGCCATTCGTAAACGTGCCAGGCGCGATTTATTCGGTACTTGCGCTCGCGCCGACGATATTTTTCGCGTGCCTCATGTCAATTTATCGCGGATACTATCAAGGCCTTAAAAATATGACTCCAACGGCGACTTCTGAGGTTATCGAGGCGAGCTGCAAATTTTTTATCGGTTACGCGTTGTCGTATGGGATAATTCGTTTTGGCGTGAGGGAATACCTTATGAAGGGGACATTCCTCGGCAAACCCTACGCGACGCGAGAATTGGCCGAGGCGGCCATTATGCCATTGGCGTCGGCAGGGGCCATTTTAGGGATTTCTATTGGTGCGGCGGCTGGCTTTATATACTTATTTTTGAGGGATAAAATCGAAGGTGACGGAATAAGCGCTTCAGAGCTAGCAAATTCGGCCGAAGCCAAGGATGGCAAGGGAATATCCAAGGTGCTAATTTCTAGCGCGTTGCCGATTGGTCTAGGGGCTATAATCATGAATGTGGCTGGCTTGATCGATACGACCCTAATTTTGCATCGAATTCAATACATAATGGAAAACTTCCCCGGCGAACTTTTAGCGCAGTATGGTGGCAAAATAAGCGAAACAGTGCTAAAAAGTAAGGATGGCGTTCACGGCTTCTTAATGGGCTGTTATTCGTTCACTTTGCCGCTCATGATGTTAGTACCCGCGATCACTCAAGCGTTCGGAATAGTGGCCTTACCGTCGGTTACAAGGGCATGGACACTGAAAGATAGCGCAAAGCTCAAAAAAAGCATGGAAACTGTTCTACGAATGACGATGCTAGTGACGATTCCGGCGGGAGTGGGCTTGTCAGTATTGGGGCCAGATCTTTTGAGCGTGATTTATCGAAATCGACCAAATGCTGTTGCAATCGCCGCGGAAATCATCCCGATATTGGGCATCGCGACAATATTTACGGCCGCTAGCACGCCGGTTTGTAGTATGTTGCAGGCCGTCGGCCGAGTTGACCTACCTGTGAAGATCATTTCTATTGGTTTAGTTTTGAAAATCGCAGTCAATTATGTGTTGGTCGGAGTGCCGCAAATCAACATTCAAGGCGCGGGAATCGGAACGCTCGTTGGGTACGCCTTCATCCTGGTAGCCTCAATGTACATGTTGTGTCGGGAAACCAAAATCGTGCCAGACCTCGTGGGGACGGTCGTTAAGCCACTTATAGCCTCGTTGTTCTGCGGAGGTGCCGCGATGATTTCCATGAACATGGCTAGGAACAAATTACCAATTTTAGTTGCTATAGCTTTTTCAATAATATTCGCAGTGGTAATTTATGCTTTAATATTACTTATTTTGGGAGCGCTCGACCGGAGCGATATAAAACTTTTGCCGGGCGGAAAAAAATTTATTAAAATGCTTGAAAAGCTTAAATTTATCAAGTAGAATAGACTCATCTCAGGCTTTATATTGGATTTTCTACATTTTTCTGGGGAATATTGTCGGGAAATTTGCACTAATCGAGAATAATAAAAAATATTGGACATTGCTGGAAAAAGAAGGTATAATGTAGGAGCCTGTTGCTGAGTTTGACTTTTTGGCGCGCTTTTGTTTATAATGGGCCAGTGCCAGAAATGCTAGATTTGTAGCGGTTTTTGCTAGCCAATTCTCAAAGTTTTGCGCTTTGATGGATATATCAAAATGGAGGTAGTCGAAATGAACAAAACAGAACTGATTGCATCGGTAGCGGAAAGGAGCGGTCTCTCGAAAAAGGACTCCGAAAGCGCTGTTGTCGCCGTTTTGGGCTCGATCGAAGAGGCTCTTAAGGAGGGCGATAAGGTCCAACTGATCGGTTTTGGTACTTTTGAGGTGCGTGCGCGCAGCGAGAGAGCCGGCCGCGACCCAAGAACGAATAAGCCAATTACTATCCCAGCTTGCAAGGTTCCTGCTTTTAAGGCTGGCCAAGGCCTTAAGGATGCCGTCTCGGGCAACTGCGGATGCAAAAAAAAGTGTAAATAAATTCACTAAATCGACTTCTTTTTATAAGAGGTCGTTTTTTTCGGAGGAAATAGATGCGCTTAGATAAATTTTTGAAGGTCGCACGAATTATAAAAAGACGAACCATCGCTAATGAGGCCTGCGACGCCGGGAAAGTTCTCGTCAACGGGAAAAATGCTCGAGCCTCCTACGACGTAAAAGTGGGCGACGTTGTAGAGGTAAACTTGGGTGCGAAGGCGATGAAATTCGAGGTCCTCCACGTGAGCGAGTTCGTGAAAAAAGAAGACGCCGATAAATTATACCGCGTGCTGAATTAGAGTCATATTGCCATGTATGTTGCTCATATTCATTTGACTGAGG
>JAZQMR010000117.1:0-8112 GCA_045543505.1 Acutalibacteraceae bacterium
GTGGATCTCCAGGTCCACGGTCGTGCCTTGTACAAACGTCTTCCAGGTCATGTCGGCCTTTATTGGCTCGTTCTCGTTGCCGGTTGCCGTCAAGGTAAGGAGCGCTACAGAGTTGGTTGCCTCGTCAGCGGCCTCCGCCACGAAGTTTTGCCCTCGCGGCACAGCCATAAGTACCATCGCAGCGCACAGCGACACCGCCAACAATTTTTGGGCAAAGTTTTTATATAACTTCGCCCCCCCTCCTAAATCAAAGGAAGGGAATTTGTGCCATTTACCTTTTGCTTGCACGAAATTAAACAATTTACTCATATAAGACTTCCTTTCTGAATTAAAAATATAGCTTTAATGCTATGATAATATAATTCAAAAAGGAAGTCAAGCTTGTTTTATGCAATGCGCCAACAAAATAGCTGCGCAAAATACAAGCGCTTATTTGAGGCAATGTGGGGTGTTCCAATGGCGAGTTAGTCGAATTTTGATTCTTTACCCAAAAGCCTCTAGGAGTTTTGGTTCGAAAATAAAAATAGTGAAGCACCTTTTCCCAAAAAAAGTAAACTTAGGTTAAAAATAATCTACCTAAGTTACTTTGTTCGTCAAGTGCCTTTTAATAACAACCAAAAGCAAGTACATCAAAACAAAGCCTGCGATAACTAAGATTAACCCTAATGGATTGCCGGGCTCGCCGGTTTTTATGCTAATCCAAAGCGAATCAATAAGCGAGGTAATCTCATCTGGTAGGGCAGTAAATCCTTGCGCGTTTTTTAGGGTTTCTTCGTCGGGGTAGCGGTCTTTGTCATTTGAAATGCTTGGATCTAGGCGATTTTTCACTGCAGTTGAGGGCGACGAATAGCCGATATATTTGATGTTTTCCGCGGCGATTTCCGGCTCGCACATGAAGTTTATATAGGCAAGCGCCTCATTCGGATGTTCCGCGTTCTTCGGGATGCACATCGCGTCGACGAACTTATTCGTACCTTCCTTGGGCACCACAAAGCCGATATCTTTGTTGCGTTGAGCCAAAAGTGCTGCGTCCCCCGAGTAGTACGGCGCCAAGGCCGCCTCGCCGTTGCCCATTTTGTCGAAGATTTGATCCATAACATATGCTTGCACGAGCTGCTTTTGCACCTTTAAATCCTCCGCGGCACGAAGCCAATCTGCTTTATTCCTTGTATTCAATGGGATTCCGAGGCGAATTTGAGAAATCGCAAAAGCATCCCTTGGATTGTCGAACATCAGAATTTTCCCGGCATATTTGGGGTTCCACAGGAAGTCCCAGTTGATGTCCGCCTCCGACTCGGCGACCATCTTCTTGTTGTAGAAAATGCCAACTGTGCCCCAGGTGTACGGCACGGAGTACGCGTTTGTCGGGTCGTATGCGGGATTCATAAACGCTTCATCTATGTGAGCGGCGTTCGGAAGCTTCGAGAAATCAAGCTTTTTCAGCATGTCGTGCTCAATCATCTTCGAGACCATATAGTCCGACGGAATGACCACATCGTAGTTCGTACCGCCGTTTTGAAGCTTCGCAAAAAGCGCCTCGTTACTTTGAAAAGTGCTGTAATTTACACGAATCCCGGTTTGGCGCGTGAACTCCTCATTCACGTTCAGACCGCCGTCGGAGCCGTCAGAGATGTATTCGCCCCAATTGTATACGTTTATGGTTACCGCAGAGGTTTTGTGACTTTTATATAGTAGAACGCCACCTACGCTTGCGGCAAGAATCAAAATAATCGTAAAAATGGCAACTAACTTTTTTTTCAACGCATTTCTCACCCAAATTCAATCAATTTTCTCGGCCGTCGCCTGCCGAATGTTGACCACTATCAGCAAAATCAGCACTACCACGAACAGTATCGTCGAGAGCGCGTTTATCTCCGGACTGACGATTTTGCGCGTCATGGAGTATATCGCAATTGGTAACGTTTGCGTCGTGCCGCTGGTGAAGTAGCTGATCACAAAGTCGTCGAGCGACAGCGTGAACGCCATTATCATGCCCGTTATGACGCCCGGCATGATGTCTGGTAAAATCACCTTGACGAACGCCCTCGCCGGGGGGCAGCCTAGATCTTGTGCGGCCTCGTAGAGGTGCGGGTTTATCTGTCGGAGCTTTGGTAGGACTGATAAAATTACGTACGGCAGGCAAAAGGTTGTGTGCGCGAGAATTAGTGTGACGATGCCAGGTTTGAAGATGCCCCATGTGTTGTACGCGAACACGAATAGCAGCATCAGCGAGACGCCCGTTACGATCTCTGGGTTCACGATGGGCAGGTTGTTTACGCTCATTACAAGCTTTTTTGACCACTTTTTCATCTTTAGGATGCCAAAACATGCCAGCGTCCCGATAATTGTAGCCAAAATCGACGCGACAACTGCGACAACTACGGTGTTAAGTAGTGCGCGGAGAATTTCCTTGTCGGCGAATAACTTTGCATACCACTTTAGTGAGAACCCCGTCCAGACGCTCCGGCTCTTCGACTCGTTGAACGAGAACGTGATAAGAACCACGAGCGGAGCATACAGAAAGAGGAAAATTAGCCCCATGTACAGCCTCGAGATTGACTTGATTTTCAATTTTTCATCATCCTTCACTTTATGTGGGAGTGCCTTTATCGTGGCTGTAGCCGCGCCGGCCGTGAGGCCAAAGAAAATAAATATTTATTTTCTTTGTGGCCCATAGCCCAACGAAGTTGTGCTATGGGCTGGCCGAGGGCCCCTTTGGGGCCTTCGGCGCCTCGCGGCGCCCAGAGGCTCGATCAAGGCAATCCTTACGTTACTCGACTCTAGCGATAAGTCGTCGGGACAGCATCGTCATCGGAGTCGTCGAACTGATTCATAATCCCGATGGAAATAAAAATGAGAATCATCAAAACGAATGAAATCGCGGATCCCAGATGCGGGTTGTAGGTGCTGCCGAGGAACTGCATTTCGATGAGATCGCCGATTAAGATACTCGAGCCGCCGCCTAGCATTTTCGAGATGATAAAGGTGCTCACAGCCGGCACAAAAACCATCGTCACGCCGGAGATAATTCCGGGGACGCTAAGAGGCATCAAAACCTTGAAGAAGACTTTCCTCCGGCCGGCGCCGAGGTCTTGTGCGGCCTCGACGATTCGCTTATCGATCTTCGAAATAGCCGAGTAAATTGGCAACACCATATACGGCAAAAAGTTGTAGACCATCCCCAAAACAACCGCTCCAGAGGTGTTTATGAACGAAGTCGGCGGGAATCCTAGCAGCGCGAGGAATTTGTTGAGGAGGCCGTTGTTTTCGAGGATGGTCATCCACGCGTATGTGCGCAGCAGGAAGTTCATCCACATGGGCAGCATGATGAGCATAATGGCGATGCCTTGACGTTGCGGCGAGACCTTGGAGATGACGTACGCAAGCGGATAGCCTAAAAGCAGGCAAAGCACCGTAGAAAGTGCGCCTAGGCCGATGGAGCGCAGAAATATGTTCGAGTATTGGCCGACGTTGATTATGTTTTCGAGGGTGAAGTTCCAAGACTTGTCCGTGAAGGCGAAAACCAGCACCAAAGCCATCGGCACGAGCGTGAAGATGGCCATCCACACGACGTACAGCAGCGACGAGGACTTTACTTTCATTGGCCGGCACCGTCCTTGAGCGACTTGCTTTCTTTGCGGCCGCCAGAAGAGTTTTCTTCCTCGTAGACCTCGTACATTTCGTCACTAAAGGCGCTGTAGTCGCCGTACTCGCCGGAGTGCTCGGACTTCTTCATGATGTGGATGTCGTCAGGCTGCAAGACAAGGCCGATCACGTCGCCGGGCGTCTGGCTGTCGGTGGACTGAATCATCCACTTAAAGCCGTCGATGTCCACGATAATCTCGTAATGCACGCCGATGAACGTCACCGAGGTGACCGTGCCGGAAATATGGCCATCCTCCGGCCGCGTGACCTCGATATCCTCTGGGCGAATGACGACGTCTACGTTTTCCGTCTCGCCAAAACCAGAGTCGAGACAGTCGAATTTTCTGCCCGCGAATTCAACGAGAAAATCCTTGTGCATAACGCCGTCTATGATGTTACTTTCGCCGATGAAGTCCGCCACGAAGGCATTTTGCGGCTCATTGTAGATGTCTTGCGGCGAGCCAATCTGTTGAATGCGCCCCTTGTCCATCACAATTACGGTGTCGGACATGGAGAGGGCCTCCTCCTGGTCGTGCGTGACGAAAATGAACGTTATTCCCATTTTCTGCTGAATTTTTTTGAGTTCTGTTTGCATGTCCTTGCGAAGTTTCAAGTCTAAGGCACCAAGAGGCTCGTCCAAAAGGAGGACTTTCGGGTTGTTCACAAGGGCCCTAGCGATTGCTACACGTTGCTGTTGGCCGCCAGATAAGTTCGCGATATTTCGCTTCTCAAAACCAGAAAGGCTCACCATTTTGAGCATCTCGGAGACTTTTTCTTTTATTTCTTGCTCGGATTTTTTTTGAAGTCTCATTCCAAACGCGATGTTCTCATACACATTCAAGTGCGGAAAGAGTGCGTAATTTTGGAAAATTGTGTTAACTTCGCGCTTATGCGGTGGGAGATTTGTGACGTTTTTTCCTGCAAAGAAAATCTCGCCGCTGTCTGGCTGCACAAAGCCGCCAATTATGCGCAAAATTGTAGTTTTTCCGCATCCAGACGAGCCCAAAAGCGTCACGAAGTCGCCGTTTTTTATGTCAAGATTAAAATCCTTCAACACCGTATTGTCGTCGAAGGAAACCGTAATGTTTCTTAGCGAAATTATCGAGTTTTTCTGCAATGTTTTATCTCCTCCAAATTTTCCACGATTCGATAATGTAATGATAGTTGAAATGCGCTAGGGTGTCAATGCGCAAGGAGATTCGTCTTTATTTAGCAGCGGCCGCCGCGAGGCGCCGAAAGCCCTACGGGTCTTCGGCTAGCCAATAGCTCAACTTTGTTGGGCTATTGGCCACAAAGAAAATAATATTTTCTTTGGCCTCGCAGCGCCATAGTGTTTGATTATGCCGTTAATTTCAAAGCTTTTCACTTGAAAAAGCTCGCTAAAAATGCTATAATAGAGCTAAACTACTCAAGGGGAAACTTTTACTATGCTGATGAGCAAATTATTCGGTGAACGACTGAGGGCGAAGCCAGCTGAGGCAAGTTTGGTGAGCCATATTTTTTTGTTGCGCGGAGGCTACATAAGGCCGGTTGGAAGCGGGATTTACTCACTTTTGACGCCTTGCGTGAGGGTGCAGCGGAAAATTGAGAAGATCATTCGAGAAGAGATGGATAAAGTCGGCGGGCAAGAGGTCATTTTGCCGGTGGTGGTGCCGGCTGAGTTGTGGAAAGAGTCCGGCCGATTTGAGAGCGTTGGCAGTGAGCTTTTGCGCATAGAGGACCGCGCTGGCAGAGACATGGTCCTTTCCATGACGCACGAGGAAGCCGCTGTTTATTTGGCACGCTCTGAGGCAAAATCTTACCTTGACTACCCGTTCATGATATATCAAATTCAAACGAAATTTCGCGATGAGCCGCGCGCTCGTGGTGGTTTGATTCGTGTGCGCGAGTTTACGATGAAGGATGCCTATTCATTTCACACCTCGGTCGAGGACCTTGACCGCTGCTACGACGAGGTGCATGCGGCTTATGAGCGAATTTTTGCACGCGTGGGCTTGAATGTTGCGTCAATTTACTCCGACACGGGCATGATGGGCGGCACCGGTGCGCACGAGTTTATGCTGCTCTGCGAGGCCGGAGAGGACTCCATCGTCATTTGCGACGAGTGCGGCTACAAGGCCAACATGGAGGTCGCGACTGCACAGCACGACGAGCTCGAGAATAACAGCAGCGAAGAAACACAAACTCTCGTTAATACGCCGGGTGTCGCTTCCATTGAGGAGCTAGCGAAATTTTTCAGCGTGAGCGAGGACAAAATAATAAAAGCGGTTGCCTACCGCGCGGAAGGCGCCGAAAGGCCGGTCATCGTCTTTATTCGTGGCGATTTGCACGTCAATGAGGCAAAGCTGCGCAACCTGCTGAAAACTGAGGTAAGCGAGCTGACTGAATTGAGTTCGGTGGGCTTGTGCAAAGGTTCCATCGGGCCTAGTGATGAGCTTTTGAGCAAGTTTACGGTCATTTTTGACAAGTCGCTCGAGGGTGCTGCTAACATGGTTGCTGGCGCGAACAAGGCCGACCATCACGTCACAGGCTTTAACATTTCGCGGGACCTCCACGGCAAGGTCTATTTCGCGGATGTGTCGAAGGTTAAGCCTGGGCAAAGGTGCCCTGTTTGCGGCCAGCCGCTGAAAATTGAGCGCGGCATCGAGATGGGCAACATTTTCAAGCTGGGCACCAAGTACACCGAGAGCATGGGCATGCGCTACGTCGACCAGGACGGCGCGCAAAAGACGCCGATTATGGGCTGCTACGGCATCGGCATCGGGCGCCTTATCGCGGGCATCGTGGAGGCTTCGCATGACGACTTTGGTCCGATTTGGCCTAAGAGCGTGGCACCATGGCAAATTCAAATTTGCGCGCTGAACTTCAACAAGGACGAGGTCAAGGAGCGTGCGATTGAGCTGTATAATACGCTGAGTTCTCACTATGAGGTTTTGCTCGACGACAGGAATTTATCCGCTGGTGCGCAGTTTGCCGATGCAGATTTGCTTGGGGTGCCGTTGAGAATTATCGTCAGCAAGCGCAACGTGGAGAACAATCAAGTTGAGGTTGTCCTGCGGCAGGGCAAAGAATCCAAAATCGTCAGCTACGACGAGCTTTATCGCTTTGTCGATGAATTTTATAAAAATTAAAATAATTTACTTTACTTTTGGGAGGACATTGAGCAATGAACAACATGAAGAAACTTTTATCACTTGGTCTGGGCGGCATAATGTTGGCCATGGCGCTGGCTGTGTCTGCGTCGGCGGCGGATGTTACAAAACCGGATGTACGCGCAAATAAAGTTGCCACAAATCAAAATTTATCAAAAAGAAAAATGTTCAGCAGAAAAGAACTTTTACAAAAGCTGGACAAATTAGACCTTGCGCTCGTGAAAAGGGCTGCTAGCTCATTGACTAAAGAGGAATTTTCTTCGTTGTATCAGGAAATCAATAGTGACAGCGAGCTAAGAAGACGCCTACATAGCAAGCTGGATGCTGAAATGACAAGCATAATAAACAAAAAATTAGGCTTATCTTCTACGAAAGATGCCGCTATTTCGTCGACGAACATTTTAAAGAACATCGACAGCCTGGATGGAACGAACTTAAAGCTACTCCTCGAGGAAGTGAAAAAAGATCCGGTTGTTCGCAAAAAATTCCTAGCAAAACTCGACAAAGATACTCTTAATATGCTCAACGAAAAGATAATTCCGGCGATTGCGGCCAACGAAAAATATGACGGCCTTGCTGTTTTGAGTGATGACATCTTAAAGGGCAGCGACTTGCCGATTACGACCAAGTTTATGGTGCGAAACGACTGCTTCAGAGAGGATCGGACGATCGAGGTCAAGGGCATCGTTGTGCATTCGACGGCAACTCCGGGCAGAATGGCCGATTCTTGGTATGAGCCGTGGAATACCTCCTATGAGAAGGGCGAGGCGGAGCGCGAGGTTTGCGTGCATGCGTTCTTGGATGACAAGGGCGTGCAACAATATCTTCCGTGGAATCATAGAGGCTGGCATGTGGGCGGCAAAGCGAACAACACCCACATAGGCTTCGAGATTTGCGAGCCCGCGGGTCTTGTCTACAACGAGGCACACGATGCGATTATTGAAATCGACGTTGACGGTACACGCGAGTACTTCGAGAAAGCATATAATAATGCCGTTAAGCTGTGTGTGCTTCTGTGCAGGCAATTTGGCTTGACCGAGAAAGATATTGTTTGCCACTGCGAGGCGCATGAGTTGGGTCTGGCCAGCAACCATCAGGATGTTATGCACTGGTGGAAGTTCTACGATAAGGATATGGATGATTTCCGCGAGGAGGTGAAAAAAGGCCTGGAAAAGTACCAGGCGCTTGAGTTAAAGAAAAAGTCAGAGGCCAAAATAACATCAACTAAAGAAAATGAGAAAAACTAAAATTATAATTTATTAGGAGACTGTTAGCAATGAAAATCCGTATGAAAAAATGTGTAAGTGTTTTTATG
>JAZQMR010000118.1:0-4179 GCA_045543505.1 Acutalibacteraceae bacterium
GCGCGGGGCGGCCGGACCCCCCCGCGGGGGCCTCCCGCGCCTCGCGGCGCCACTAGCTGCTTGCTTATGGCACTCCTCAAATTCTTAGCGCCCACGAGAGGCCAAACTCCAAGCCAAGTTTTCAAGGAAACTTGTGTCATCGTCAAAGACTTTTAATGCACTTACCGCTTGAGTTGTTAAATCCTTCACCACCTCGAGCGACCGCTCCACTCCCAAGAGTGACACATACGTCGACTTGTTGCTATTTTTGTCGCTGCCAGCGGTCTTGCCGAGAGCCTCACTGGTCGCGGTCTCATCGAGCACGTCGTCCATAAGCTGGAACGCAAGGCCCACATTTTTCGCGTAGGTTTCCGCCGCCTCGAGTTGAGATTTCGTGGCCCTCGCGGCAAGACAGCCCATCTTGGCCGCCGCCACCATAAGCGCACCCGTCTTCAGATTGTGTATCTGGTTCAAGGCGCTCAAGTCCACGCGCTTATTTTCAGCCTCCATGTCGAGCACCTGGCCGCCAATCATCCCGGCCGTGCCTATGTTCTCCGCCAAACACCTGGCCACTTCTAAGGCTACCTGCACGCCGACATTTTCGACAACCGCCTCGGATGAAATCACCTCAAAGGCCTGCGTCAGGAGCGCGTCGCCCGCCAAAAGCGCCATCGCCTCGCCGTTTGCCACGTGGTTCGCCGGCCGGCCACGCCGCATCGTGTCGTTGTCCATGCAAGGCAAGTCGTCGTGAATCAACGAATATGTGTGAACCAACTCGACCGCGCAGGCAAACGGCAACGCAGCTTGAGCATCTCCGCCGCAAAGCTCGCAAAAGGCCAGTGTTAGAACCGGTCGTATGCGCTTACCGCCAGCTACTAGGCTATACTCCATGGCCTCGATGACTGATTTTTGCGGTACGTCTTTCTCCGGGAGATACTCAAGCAAGCGATCGTTTATCAACTCCACATAGCGCTCAAGCTCAGTCATCATCGACCTCCGCGCCGTCTGCACTCAAGTTAACTTGCGACACGTTCGTTATTTTTTGCTCGGCCTTATCGAGGACCTCGTAGCAAAATTTGGAGATTTTCGTGCCCTCCTCAAAAAGCTTCAGCGAGTCGTCCAGGGACTCCGTGCCCTTCTCCAGCTTCGCGACGATCTCCTGCAGCCGCGCCAGCTCCGATTCGAATGATTTCGTTTTCGCCATAAATTTACCTCTTTATCGTATTTTTCACCGTGCACAAGATTTTTCCGTCGGCGACCACAACGCTAAGCTCGTCGCCCTCATGCACCTGCTCCACGCGAGTTATAACCTTGTCTTGCGAGTCGACCGCGATGCTGTAGCCCGAACTCATCAGCTTTAGCGGACTTAATGCGTCGAGCTTCCCCACGGCCAGCAAGAATTTTTCCTTATAGCGCGAGAGCAAATTTTTAAAGCTCAATTTCAGCCGATTCAACAACACATCGATGACTAATTTTCGGTCCGAGAGCAACTTTTTCGGGCTCTGAAGGACACCAAACTTCGTGAGCTTATCGAGGTGTTGCCGATGGTCGTTGATTCGGCAAAGCATCATCGAGTTTATGTACGACGCGCAATACTGCACGTCCGAGATAAGCTTTTTCGCGTCCGGCACGACCAACTCAGCGGCCGCAGAGGGCGTCGGTGCACGAAGATCCGCGACAAAATCGCAAATGGTAAAGTCCGTCTCGTGGCCAACCGCAGACACAATTGGAATCCTCGAGCGCGCGATTTCTCTGGCTAAGGCCTCATCGTTGAAGGCCCACAAATCCTCAATTGAACCGCCGCCCCTCGCGACAATTAAGACGTCGCAAAGCAAATACTCATTGAACTTCCTTATCGCGTTCAAGATTTGCCCGGCCGCGCCTTCACCCTGCACAAGCACCGGCTGAAACACGATCTCCGCCAGCGGGAAGCGCCGCTTCATTACGTTTTGGATGTCCCAGAAGACCGCTCCCGTCTCAGAGGTGATTACGCCGACTTTTTGCGGATATCGCGGCAAGGGTTTCTTGCGCCGCGGGTCGAAGAGGCCCTCCTTCTCGAGCTTGTTCTTGAGCTGCTCGAAGGCCAAATTCAGCGCGCCCACGCCGTCCGGCTGCATGTCCTCGACGTACACCTGGTACACCCCCGACGGCTCGTAGACCGCGACCCGCCCGCGCACGATCACCTTTAGGCCGTTCTCCGGCCGAAACCGCAGCCGTCGCGCAAAGCCCGCAAACATAATCGCCTTGACGACGCTTTTTTTATCCTTGAGCGAAAAATAAAAGTGTCCCGACTGATAATGATCCGTAAAGTTTGAAATCTCGCCGCTCAAGAAGATATTTTCAAGGTTCGCATCCGCATCGAGCATCGACTTAATGTAAAAATTCAGCTGCGAAACCGTCAACACATTCGCATTCATGCTAACTCACCTGCCTTCATCGCCGCGAGAATCGCCACGCCCGCCGCGTTGTCCGAGGAGAAACTTGGCTCTCCGAAAACTGCCTCAAATTTGCGCTCTAGTCGTTGCCTGATGATGGAATTCGACATCACTCCACCGGCAAATAGCACTGGCACCGCGCCGCACTTGGACAACACTCTCTCGCACATTTCCTCGAGCGTCGCCGCAATAAATTCCAGACAAAACCGTGCTATTTTCTCAGGCTCCGCGCCGTCTTGCTGCATCCTTACGCAAAGATTTTCAACTCCGGAGAGGCAACAATCCGCACCCTTTAACGTTGGCCGCACCTTGAAGTTTTCCTCAAAGCGCAAGGCTAATTTCTCAAGCTCGGCGCCAGCAGGAAAATTTAGCCCCAGCATCACGCCAACTCGGTCTACGAGCTGCCCGGCGTTCAGGTCTAGCGTCTGCGCCACAATTTGCGTATTGATTATTTTTTCATTACTTGGCGAGACTAAAACTGCCTCTGTGGTGCCGCCCGAGACGTGAAACGCCACGAATCTTTGCGCCAGCAGGTCAAGTTTCTTCGCCGAGTACAATGCAGCAACGATATGTCCGGCCTGATGCGAAAACTCATAGTACGGCACGCCAAAGGTATGCGCGAGCACCTTGCCAAACGATGTGCCCACGTTGAAGCACGGCATATACGAGCCAGCCTCATCTCGTGGACGAATGGACACCCCAACTGCACGCGGCTTTTCACTCAAGTCGAGCGCACAGAAAACCTCCGGCAACTGTCCAACATGATGAAAAACTGCGTCGCTTTGGCGCAAGCCTCTCTCTCCAGGCTTTACAGGCAATAATTTCTTTGCCTGCTTTACGGAGCCATCCGAAAAAAATTGCGCCGCCGAGGTCGTATAATTGCTTGTATCTAGGCCTAAAAAACTACTCATCTGCGCTCTCCGCACGCCGACTCACACCGCCCAAAATTCCATTGATGAACGCCGACTCCTTCTCGTCGCCGTACTTCTTCGAGAGCTCAACCGCTTCGTTAATGGCCACACTCGTCGGGATTTCCTCGCGGTAAAGCATCTCGTAGACGGCCAGCCGCAAAATGATCAGCGCGATCTTCGAGAGGCGCTCCTTGCCCCACTTTAGCGAGAACTTCGCAATTAGTGCGTCCAACTCCGGAGCCTTCTCGATGACACCGTGAAAATATTCCGCGACAAACTCCGTAAAATCTTCCGGCGCGAATTCCTCCGTCAGCAGCTTGATTTCCTTGAGCTCCTCCAGCGAGTACCCCGTGAAAAGCCGCTCGAATAGCAGCAAAAAGACCAATTCTCGTTGTTTTCGTCTGTTCAAAATTCCACTCCTCCGCAAATAAAATGCCCCTTACTCAAAAACAAGTAAAGGGCCCTATAGTCTTGGCAAAATCCAAAGTCGATGCGATTTTTAAGGTTCATTTACTGTTTCCGTTAGCTTCAATTATAGCATAAATGCGAGAATTTTCAAGCTTTCGGGAGCGCGCCTTGAGGGTTTGAGCTTATTTCAAATTATACGCAGTAAAACAAAAAATATCAATTATACCGCGTTATCAATAAAATATGGTGTAATAGAAACAAAAAAGGTAAGCAAAAAAATGAACAAAGAATTACACCGACACGATATAAGCGACAGTGCTTGGGAAGAGATCAAGCCGCACACAATTGGAGAAAAGGGCACACGTGGAGGAAACGCAAAAGAGATACAAGGCAATTTATTAATGGAGTATTTTGGATTTTGCGCACAGGAGTTCCATGGAGAGACC
>JAZQMR010000119.1:0-4495 GCA_045543505.1 Acutalibacteraceae bacterium
AATATTTATTTTCTTTGGCCTCGCGGCCGCTTGCAGCTACCTCTCAAATAAAGCGCTTATCCTATTAATCGTCACTCTTTTGTAAGCGCTTTAGATTTCTAGCTTGCATTTTGTCCTGCTTTGACGCCTTATCTGTTTTACGGTTTCTCTGCGCCTCCGAGAGGCCTTCTCTGCGTGCACGCTCTTTATTTTGAGCCTTCCTGCTTCTTTGTTGCCGAGCCGTTTGAACTTCATTTGGTCGTGCACCTCTTCCGGCTTCAACCGGGGTGCTGTTGCAAAATCCAGCGAAAACTAAAATAATCGATGCCAATACACAAATTAACTTTTTCACAATAAAAACGTCCTTTCAAGTTTGAGTTTTAAATCTTAGAAATTCGAGTTGTATGAGCCTTTTTTCGAGTAATTTGCGTGTTTTTGATAGGTTTTGGCTTCTTGTCTGCGTTCCATTCTCTGACGCTTCGACTCTAATTTTTGCTGCTTATTTGTTAGGTGTTGTCGAGATCGTTGTCCTTCAGTAAAAGCATATTTGTGCCGGCCTCTTTTGCTCGCCTCGCATTGGTTCACTCCGCCACACAGTAGCATCAAAAATGACATCATCACACAAAGTAGCTTTCTCACCAAAATACCTCCCAAAAATGAAAATAAAAAATTAGTGGCAAACTTTGCCATGATAGCCGCCGTTCTCACCTCCATACCGATATCAAAAAAATTTGAACCGTTGCAAAAAGGAAAAACTAGATAAAATAATATTACTTCAACAGTTGCCGAAGTAATAAAATTTGACTAAATGACCAAGCTTGTCCACTAATTTTATACGTTTTTGAAGCGTTTAGTTTGAATATTAAATTGTGTGTTTGTTGTGTTGTATGTGTGTTGTTAAAGTTTCGGACGTATATGTAAAAAAGTGCCAATTGGGTTTGTGCTTGCCCTGGGCGCGGCCGCGAGGCCAAATAAACTCAATTTGAGTTTATTTGTGTACCCAGCCCCTCCAGGGCTGGGTATGCTC
Source organism: Acutalibacteraceae bacterium (assembly GCA_045543505.1). Lineage (GTDB taxonomy): Bacteria > Bacillota > Clostridia > Oscillospirales > Acutalibacteraceae > CAG-557. The sequence goes on from JAZQMR010000119.1 coordinate 1,007, forward strand.
CACTTCGTGGAGCAGCCTCGCGGCCGCCCACAGGCTGGCACTTTCTAAACAACAAAGAAAATATGTACTTACTTTTTCGCCTTTAAGGCTATAGATAGCTCCTCGAGCTGCGCGTTATCGACGGCACCCGGCGAGGCAGTCATGAGCTCAGCGGAGCTAGCCACCTTCGGGAACGCGATAACATCTCGAATGCTGTTACAGTTTAGCATCAGCATAACCAGCCTGTCAAGGCCGAAAGCGAAGCCACCATGAGGGGGCGCACCGTACTTGAAGGCGTCGAGGAGAAAGCCAAACTTGGCGTAAGCTTCCTCTTGAGTAAAGCCGAGCGCGTTGAACATTTTCTGTTGAATATCAGGGTTGTTAATTCTAATCGAGCCGCCGCCGACCTCGTTACCATTGAGTACCAAATCATAGGCCTTTGCGTAGGCCTTTTGCGGCTCAGAGACGAGCTTTCCGAGGTCCTCATCTCTAGGCGCGGTGAAGGGGTGATGCTTTGCAACGTAGCGTTTCTCCTCGGCGTCATACTCAAAGAGGGGGAACTCCGTCACCCAAAGGAGGTTTGGCTCACTTGTGTCAATCATATCAAAGCGTCGAGCGATCTCGCAACGAAGCGCACCGAGGCTCTCGAGCACCACTTGGGCGTCGCTGCTGGCCACAACGAAGATAACATCATCATTCTGCGCGTTAACGGCCGTACGCATCGAGCTAACTTCCGCCTCCGACAAGAACTTCTCATAGGACGAACTCGATGTTGAGTCGGCGTTAAGTTTCGTCCACGCGAGGCCCTTTGCACCGTAGTCACGAATCCATTCAGTCAGCTTGTCGAGCTCCTTGCGCGGCAACCTAGAGGCAATCCCCTTGGCGTTTATCGCGCAAACCTTTCCGCCTTCAGCGACTGCACCCGAGAAAACCTTAAACTCGCAACTTTTCAGCAAATCTGTTAGGTCGACCAGCTCCATGCCAAAGCGTAAATCCGGCTTGTCCGAGCCAAAACGTCGCATCGCCTCGTCGTAGGTTAACCTCGGCAGCGGCAACTTTATATCCTTGCCCAAGACCTCGCTGAAAACTCGCTTCACGAAGCCCTCGATCATTGACATAACGTCCTCGCTGTCGACGAACGACATCTCCAGGTCTATCTGCGTGAATTCCGGCTGCCGATCCGCACGCAGGTCCTCGTCGCGGAAGCACCGCGCCACCTGGAAATATCGGTCAAAACCCGCCAGCATGAGAAGCTGCTTGTATAGCTGCGGCGACTGCGGCAGCGCGAAGAACTTGCCCGGAAACTCCCGCGACGGCACCAAGTAGTCGCGCGCGCCCTCCGGCGTCGACTTTATCAGCATCGGCGTCTCGACCTCGATGAAACCACTCTCATCGAAGTAATTTCTCGCGACCTTCACAATCTTGTGCCGCGCGATGATTTTATCCTGCACGTCCGGCCGCCTCAGGTCGAGATAACGGTGCTTCAGCCGCAATTCTTCGTTCGCGTTCGAGTCCGAAACAACCTCAAACGGCGGTGTCTCCGCCACGGATAGCACCCTCAAGTCCGTCACGTCAATCTCGACTTCGCCCGTCGGTATCTGCAAATTCTTTGAGCTGCGCTCCCTCACAACGCCCTTGGCCGCAAGTACAAACTCTGCTCGCACCGCAAATGCCTTCTTGAAGATTTCTTCGTCAGTCTCGTCGCTAAACGCCAACTGAACAACGCCCGTCCTGTCGCGCAAGTCAACAAAAATAAGATGCCCCAAGTCGCGCTGGCGCTGCACCCAGCCGCATACCACGACCTCCTCGCCCACGTCGCTCAGCCTGAGGTCGCCGCAGTAGTTCGTCCGAGAAAGCCCCTTCATCGTGTCAATCATCGTCTTGCTCCCAATTCCAAAATATATTTCCATCATACCGCAACAAAACCTAGATGTAAAGCCAAATTTCATGTGCAAAACTTTGGTTTGCTGCACGCCTGGGGGCGGTCCGCAACCTCCGGTTGCAAGCCAAACATTTGTTTGGCTTCAAACTTTTTCTTGAAAAAGTTTGGGACCGCCCCTGCCCTTGGCCAGCAGCAAACTCTAATTAGAAAGCCCCAGCCCATTCAATTCATCACTTGTGTGCGCCAAGACGAAATCAGAGAGAAAGTCCTCATCCAAACGCGCCTCAAACTTCTCACCGGTCGCCATGTTTTTAACCTCAGCTTTGCCAGCGGCCAACTCTGCCTCGCCGAGCACCAAGGAGAACTTCGCGCCGAGCTTGTCGGCGTATTTAAGTTGAGCTTTAAGACTTCTGCCGACAACATCGAACTCAGCGTAGAAGGAAGCCTCGCGCAACACCTTAGACAGCTCAAAGGCACGAGCGTAGGCGCCCTTGTCTGCGGCCGCAATGAACAAATCGCATCGAGTCGGAGAAGGAAATTCGATACCTTGGGACTCCATCAAAAGTAGCAAGCGCTCGAGGCCGATTCCGAAACCGACCGCAGGCATTTGCGAGCCACCGACTTCCTCAACCAAGCCATCATAGCGGCCGCCGCCGCCGCAAACAAGCCCTCGGTCCGCATCATCACTCGCGACAAACTCAAACACCGTCCGCGTGTAGTAGTCGAGGCCGCGCACAATTTTCGGGTTGAGCACAAACTTGATTCCGGCGCTCTCGAGGTAAGTCTGCACCTCAGCGAAGTGTACACTACAATCGTCGCACAAGAAATCCGTAATGTTCGGCGCGCCCTTGGCCACCTCTTGGCAGTCCGAGCTCTTGCAGTCCACGATGCGCATCGGGTTCCTCTCCAAGCGCTCGAGGCAAGTCGGGCAAAGGCTGTCCTTCCTCTCGGAGAAATACTGCTTCAGCGCGCTTTGATAATTTTTCCTGCAAGTTGGGCAACCAATCGAGTTAATCTCAAGGGAAAGATTCGACACGCCAAGACGCTCAAACAAGGTCGTTGCGAGGCAAATAATCTCGGCGTCGGCGGCAGCAGAAGGTGCACCAAACATCTCCACACCAAACTGGTGGAACTCCCTGTAGCGGCCGGATTGTGGCTTCTCATAGCGGTAGCAAGGCGTAATGTAGGTCATCTTGACGGGTAAAGCCTCATTGAAAAGGCCGTGTTCAAGCATGGCACGAACAGCAGCAACCGTCCCCTCCGGCTTCAATGTCAGTGAGCGGCCCCCCTTATCCTCGAATGTGTACATCTCCTTTTGAACAATGTCCGTATCGTCGCCAACACCCCTATCGAAGAGCTCCGTGTGCTCGAAGACCGGCGTTCTAATCTCGCGAAAACCGTACATTTTGGCCTCGCTCATCATTATGTCCTCCAGGAAACGCCATTTGTGACTTTCCGCTGGCAAGATATCCTGTGTGCCGCGGACGGCCTTTGTTAACAAATCCATACTAGCTCCTCCAATTGCAAACTAAATAAAGTAAATGGGAGTGCCTTGATCAAGCACGGGGCGCCGCGAGGCGCCGAAGGCCCATAGGGCCTTCGGCCATACAAGAGCGCAACTGCGTTGG
>JAZQMR010000120.1:0-9810 GCA_045543505.1 Acutalibacteraceae bacterium
CCGCGAGGCCAAAGAAAATATTATTTTCTTTGTGGCCCAGCACTCAACGTTGTTGAGTGCTGGGCTGGCCGAAGGCCCTACGGGCCTTCGGCGCCTCGCGGCCGCCAGCCGTCAGATGCTCGCTTGGACACTCGACGAAAACTAATTAAAAATTGCGGAGGGCAAGATGAGAAGTTCCGATATGAGCCTATTGGAGAAGAATTTGGGCTACAAATTTAAGAATGCGGCCTACTTGAGCACCGCCTTGACGCACTCTTCGTACGCGAATGAGTCCAAGGTTAAGATCTCGAACAACGAGCGGCTTGAGTTTTTGGGCGACGCGGTTTTGGGCATCGTTGTGTCGGACTATATTTTCGCTCATTGTCCGAACTTACCCGAAGGCGACTTGACTAAGTTACGAGCGGCGTTGGTTTGCGAGAAGAGCTTGTGTAAGTTCTCAAAGAGCCTCAATGTGGGCGACTTTTTGAAGCTGAGTCATGGCGAGAGAAATAACGACGGGGATAAGCGACCTTCGATTTTGGCGGATGCTTTCGAGGCTATTATTGCGGCGATTTATCTGGATGGTGGCCTCGAAAGTGCACGAGAATTCATTTTGCGCTTTATCATTCCGGACGTACAAAATCCTCAATTGACCAGCTTTAAGGACTACAAGACGCAACTTCAAGAGATAGTCCAGCAAAATCAGGGTGAGACCATTCGCTACAACTTAGTCGACCAGACCGGCCCCGATCATAATAAGCGCTTTTGGGTGGAGGTTTGCCTCAATAACAACGTGATAGGCAAGGGCGACGGCAAAAGTAAGCGCGAGGCCGAGCAATGCGCGGCGAAAGAGGCCCTGAAGTTGATGGGCTATTGAGTGAGTTGCGCCTTGGGCGCGGGAGAGAAGGAAAGTTGCGGGTGAGAATGTGCTATTAAAATCGCTTGAGCTGCAAGGCTTCAAGACGTTCCCGGAGAAGACGGTGCTGACGTTCGATAAGGGCATCACAACGGTAGTTGGACCAAATGGCAGCGGAAAAAGTAACATCAGTGACGCGATTCGTTGGGTGTTGGGTGAGCAGTCCGTCAAGACGCTGCGCTGTTCGAAGATGGAGGATGTTATCTTCAACGGCACCACCGAGCGTAAGGCAAAGGGTTTTGCGAGCGTGACCTTGACCATAATGAACAGCGACAGACGTCTTGCGGTCGACGACGATGAGGTCGCAATTACCCGCCGTTTTTACCGCTCCGGCGAGAGCGAATACTTGATCAACAAGGACGAGGTTCGCCTTAAGGACATCCACGAGCTCCTCATGGACACGGGCCTCGGCCGCGACGGCTACTCGATGATAAGTCAGGGTAAAATCGACAGCATTGTGGCCTCCAAGAGTGAGGATAGGCGCGAAATTTTCGAGGAAGCTGCTGGAATTTCTCGCTATAGATATCGTAAACTCGAGGCGCAAAAAAAACTTGAGCAGACTGAGGAAAATTTAATACGACTTCACGATATTTTCCGCGAGCTGGAAGAGCGCATCGGGCCCCTTCGCGAGCAGTCGCAGAAGGCGAAGGAGTACTTGGAGCTGGCCAACCAGAAAAAGTCGCTCGAGATAGGCACGTGGTTGTTTACGCTGTCCAAGTCCGGCGAGATTTTACGCGACTTCGATGACAAAATCAGCATCTCTCAGGCGCAGCACGAGGAACTTGAGTCGTCACTTGAGGCCTTTACGGTGCAGCTCGAGGAGATTTCGAGGAATATTTTGAGCCACACCGCCAGCATCGATGATCTTCGGCGCGAGATTGCCGCCAGCGATGAGAGCTCCATCAAGAAGAGCGGCGAGATTTCTGTGTTGCAAAATGACATCCTACATAACAACGAGAATGTTCAGCGCCTGACTCAGGAAATTTCGGAAATAGAAAAAAGTTTCCCGCAACTTGATGCAACCCTTGAGGAAAAACATGCGAAAGTGGTGGCCTTACGGGAGCTCTTTGAGCAGAAAAACGCCGAACTACAAGAGCAGCAGCGTCAGCTGGAGGCCTTGTCGGAGAAAATAAGCACCTCGGCAAGCAGGTCGACAAAATTATCGGAGCGGCTTGCTGAACTGAACAAGGCTGCGGCAGAGGCGAAAGTACGGGCATTGACGTCTGAGTCTAGCCTCGAGGGGTTCGCTCGCCGTGAGGCCGAACTCGACCAAAACATAGCGACATATCAGCAAAAAATCGACGTTGTGCAAGGGAAAATATCAGCTGACGAGGCGAATTTGAGTTCATTGCGCGAAAGGGCGGAGGCGTTGGCAATGAGGTTGACGTCCGCGCAGGGAGAAGTGCAGTCCTACGAGGAGAAGTGTCGGCAGCTGCGCCAAAACGTCGACAAGTTGGGCCTAGATGCGCAGGCCCAGGAGCGCAAAGTGCGTTTGCTTGAGGAGCTCGAGCGAAATCTGGACGGCTTTGCGCACAGCGTGAAGTTCATCATGAAGGAAGTCGGCAAGAAGACTTTGAGCGGCGTGCATGGACCGGTTTCGCGACTCATTAAGGTGCCGCCAGAGTACGCTGTGGCCGTCGAGACCGCCCTTGGAGCTGCGATGCAGAACCTAGTCGTGGACAACGAGGAGACCGCCAAAAAGGCCATCTTGTTGCTGAAGAAAAACAACGTCGGTAGAGCGACTTTCTTGCCGGTGAGCACCATTAAGGGCAGCGAGCTGCAGGAGCGCAACTTGGACGCGGAGCCGGGTGTGATCGGCCTTGCGAGTAAGGTTTGCACTTGCGACGAGGCCTACGCGGGCATCCTGAGGAGCCTGCTTGGCAAGATTGTCATTGTCGACACCATCGACAACGCGGTGGCGCTTGCCAAGCGCTTCTCGCATCGGTTTAGGATCGTGACGCTGGACGGGCAAGTGCTCAACGCGGGCGGATCGTTGACCGGTGGTGCCTTGAGTAAAAATGCTGGGCTATTGAATCGCGCCGGACAGATAAGTGCCTTGAAGAAAGAAGCGCAGGCCCTAAAGGACGAGGCAAATAGGGCAGAGGCGGCCTATGGGAAGGCGCAGGAGGACCTTGCGGGCGCAAGGAAAAACCTTGACGCGGTGAAAGCCGAGTGCGAGCAGGTTAAGCTGGAATATAACGACGCGAAGCTGGTAAGTCAGCAGAATGCGTTGGAGTTGAACTCGTTAAAGTCTGTGCGCGAGGGCTTCGACAAGGAAAAGTTTGACCTTGCGCAAAAAGTGCAGGCCCTTACCTTGAGTGCGGAGGCAACCAAGGGTGAGCTAGAGAAACTCCAAGGGGAGACGCAAGCTGTAGAGGTGGCCTTGCGCGAGGTGGGCGACGACAAAAATGAAATCGCTGAGCAACGTGAGGTTCTCAATGGCAAGATTCACGAGTTGCACCTGGAGGTCTTCTCGACGAATAAGGACATCGAGGCGCTGGAGGGTGAGGTAAAATCACTCTTGGAGGGCAAAAACTCGAGCGAGGCTAAGCGACAAAGTTTAGCGGCGGATGTTGATGCATTTAAGGCCAAGAACGTAAATATTGAACAGCAAATTAGCGATAAAAACTCGGAGATTGCCGCGCTTAAGAGTCGATCAAAGGAGCTCGAGAATCAAATTTCGGCCCTTAGCGCGGAGAAAATAAACCTTGAGAAAAACATAACGGACCTGAGAAATTCTGAGCGCTCCAAGTTGAACGACAAGGAGAAAATCGCGCTGGATCTTGCGCGGCTGGAAGACAAGAAGGCCGGCGTGCAGAAGGAGTACGACGTAATCATCGCGAAGCTGTGGGACGAGTACGAGCTCACGCGGCGCGAGGCGCTGGCGGCCTTTGAGGTAGTCGAGAGCACGCCGCAGGTGGTGCGGCAACTGAGCGAATTGCGCCTGAAGATAAAGGGTCTCGGGGTCGTAAACGTTGCGGCCATCGAGGAGTATCAGCAAGTCTCGGAGCGCTATGAATTCATGAGCACGCAAATTAACGACGTGGAGACATCGAAGAGGGAGCTCTACCGGCTGATAAACGACCTGACGGCGCAGATGAAGACGCTTTTCATCGAGAGGTTCCAGCAAATAAATGAGAATTTCAACGCGGTCTTCAAGGAGCTATTTGGCGGCGGCAAGGCCGAAGTAGCCCTCACGGATCCGTCGGATGTGCTCAACTCCGGGATTAACATCTTCGTGCAGCCGCCCGGGAAAATTGTCTCGCATCTGGAGCTACTTTCCGGCGGCGAGAAGGCCTTGGTCGCTATAGCGCTATATTTTGCCATCATGAAGGTGAGCCCGGCGCCGTTCTGCGTCCTCGACGAGATAGAGGCCGCGCTCGATGAGGTGAATGTCGACCGATTCGCTGCGTATTTGCGGAAAATGAACGACAACACGCAATTCATCGTGATAAGCCATCGGCGCGGCACCATGGAGGAGGCGGACGTGCTGTACGGCGTGACGATGCAAAACGAGGGTGTGTCGAAGCTGCTGGAGCTGCGCGCGACCGAAATAGAGAAAAATTTTGTCAGTTAGGAGTGAGTCTTATGGGGCTTTTTTCCAAGTTTAAAGAGGGCCTACGCAAAACTAAAAAGAACATCGTAGGCCAAATTGACTCGATGCTCAAGTCGTTTACGAAGATCGATGATGACTTGTTTTTGGAGCTGGAAGAGTTGCTAATTTTGGGCGACGTCGGCATGAAAACAGCTCAAAAAATTTGCGAGAATCTCAAAGTTGAGGTCAAAAATCAAGGCATAACCGATCCGGAGAAGATTTACGACTTACTTGAGCAAACAGTGGCAAAGTTGCTCGAGGGCGATGAAGCCTTAAAATTGACCACAAAGCCGTCGATTATTTTGGTCATAGGCGTCAATGGCGTCGGCAAAACCACCACAATTGGCAAGTTGGCAGCGCAGCTCAAGTCTGACGGCAAAAAGGTAATTCTTGGAGCGGCGGATACCTTTAGAGCGGCAGCGATCGACCAGCTAGAAATTTGGGCTGAGCGCGCTGGCGTGGACATTGTTAAGCAAAATGAGGGTTCAGATCCGGCCGCGGTGGTCTTTGACACGATTTCGGCGGCCAAGGCGCGCGACTGCGATGTGATAATTTGCGACACCGCGGGCAGGCTTCACAACAAAAAGCACTTGATGGACGAATTGTCGAAGATTCGCCGGGTCATCGCGCGAGAGTTGCCCGAGGCCGACACGGAGTTTTTGTTGGTCGTCGATGCAACGACAGGCCAAAATGCGCTCAACCAAGCAAGAGAGTTCAAAAGCGCGACGGACTTGACTGGAATTGTGCTGACGAAGCTCGACGGCACCGCGCGCGGCGGAGTAGTTTTGGCGCTCAAGGATGAGCTAGGTGTGCCTGTTAAATTTGTTGGGGTCGGTGAGCAAATAGACGACCTACAGCCGTTTGACGCGCAAAACTTCGCGGCGGCGCTGTTCGAGAGGGAGGGCAACTGACATGACGTTCATTTTGGCGAGCAACAACGAGAACAAGTTGGCGGAGCTGCGGCGCATTTTGTTGCCGCTTGGGCTCAACGTGATAAGCGCGAAGGAGGCCACGGCTGGCGAGTTAGAGGTCGAGGAGACGGGCGAGACTTTCGAGGAGAACGCGCGCCTAAAGGCCATGGCCTTCATGGAGGAGACAGGCCTTGCCGCGATTGGCGACGACTCAGGCTTGATGGTTGACGCGCTTGACGGAGCGCCGGGGATTTATTCTGCTCGCTACGCCGGCGAGGGGGCTCCGAATGATGCGCGAATTGCGAAATTATTGGCTAACTTGCAGGGCGTGCCCGAGGAAAAACGCACGGCGAAGTTTGTCTCGGCGATTTGCTGTATGTTTCCAGATGGCCGCGAGGTGACGGTGCGCGGCGAGTGCCATGGGCGAATTGGCTTTGCGCCGGTGGGCGAGAATGGTTTTGGTTATGATCCGGTGTTTATCTCGGAGAGCGGCAAGACCTTCGCGCAGCTGACGTCGGCCGAGAAGGATAAAATCAGCCACAGAGGCAACGCTCTGCGCAAACTTAGGGCGGCCTTAGAGGAAATTTTGTAGAGGGAGATTTTTATGATTACGAGCAAGCAACGGGCCTTTTTGCGCTCGATGGCCAACACGATGGAGACGATTTTGATTGTTGGCAAGGGCGGCGTCAGCGATGAGGTCGTTAAGCAGGCCGATGAAGCTTTGATTGCGCGCGAGATTTTTAAAGGGAAAGTCCTCGAGACAGCACAAGAAAATTCTCGCGAGATAGCAACGATTTTAGCTGAAAAAACGCATGCGGATATTGTACAAATTATCGGGACAAAATTTGTTTTATATCGGAGAAATGCTGAGAATCCGCGCTTGGTTTTGCCAAAGAAGTAAATCTTGGTGTTTGAAAAAATCGAGAAATTCTTGGTATTATGACGGTGACTTCCTTAGGAGAAGCTAGAAGCTAAATTTGGAGTAGTAAAATTTATGGAACATTACAAGAAAATATTGAGAGAAAGACTAACGGAGAAGCGATACGAGCACAGCTTGAAGGTTGCTGAAAAGGCTGTTTATTTGGCGAAAAAATATGGGGCTGACGTTGAAAAAGCTGAACTCGCTGGCCTTTTGCATGACATCACGAAGCAGACTGATGCGCAAGAACAACTTAAGCTTTTAGATGGGGCCGGCATCAAGCTGACAGAAATGGAACTGGCCAACGAAAAGCTATGGCATGCGATTTCTGGGGCGGCGTACTTGAAAACTGTATTGAAAATCGAGGACAAGGACATCTTAAATGCGGTGCGCTATCACACGACCGGGCGAGTGGGAATGTCATTGCTCGAGAAGATAATTTTCTTGGCCGACATGATCTCTGATGATCGCATATTTGACGGTGTTGATGAAGCGAGAGCTCTCGCGGAGGAAAACTTGGAGATGGCCCTATGCCTATCGGCGAGACTCTCGATTTTGTGGCTGCTCGCGAAAAGGGCCGCCATTGCGCCGGACACGCTCGGCCTGTATAATGAAACGGTGAAATTCTTTAACTGAGGAGTGTTTTTATGACGCCGATTGAGTTGGCCCGAAAGTGCGAGGAGATCCTCGACAGCAAGAAGGGCTTGGACATAAAAGTGATAGAGACCGCCGCGGGGAACGTTCTGGCGGACTACATCGTGATCGCGACCGGCACCAGCACGACGCACATTAAGGCCTTGGCTGACGAGGTTGAGGTTCAATTGAAGGCGCTGAATGTGTCGCCGCACCACGTTGAGGGACATCGCGCGAACACGTGGCTCTTGCTCGACTACACCGACGTGATTGTCCATGTGTTCTCGGAGGAGTCGCGCCGCTACTACAACATCTACGGTGAGGCGACCGAGCGGTAATTTTGCGAGAAAGTGGGGAAGACGATGAAGTATAATCACGCGGAGCTGGAGCAAAAGTGGCGGCAAAAATGGCAAGAAAGTCAGATTTTTCGCGCGGATAATGACGACAAGACCAAGGAAAAATTTTTCGCGCTGGTGGAGTTTCCGTATCCTTCTGGGAATGGCTTGCACGTCGGGCACCCAAGAGGCTACACGGCGGTGGATATCATCGCAAGAAAGCGGCGCATGCAGGGCTACAACGTGCTGTTTCCGATCGGCTGGGATGCTTTTGGCTTGCCGGCGGAGAACTTTGCGATAAAAAATCACGTGCATCCGGCAACCATCACGCAGAAGAACATCGCGAATTTTAAGAATCAATTGCAGTCGTTGGGGCTCTCCTTCGACTGGAGTCGTGAAATCGACACGACGAGCCCGGACTACTACAAGTGGACGCAATGGATTTTCCTCAAGCTGTTCGAGCGCGGCCTGGCCTACAAGAAGGAAATGGCTGTTAATTTTTGCACCTCGTGTAAGTGTGTCCTCGCGAACGAGGAGGTCGTGGGCGGCGTGTGCGAGCGCTGTGGCAGCGAGGTCGTGCATAAGGTGAAATCGCAGTGGATGCTGAAAATCACCGAGTACGCCCAGCGCCTCATCGACGACCTCGATCTGGTGGATTACCCCGAGCGCGTTAAGGCGCAGCAAAAGAACTGGATTGGCCGCTCCGAGGGGGCCTTGGTGCGCTTTGACACGACCCTCGGCGACGAGATAACGATCTACACCACGCGCCCCGACACCATCTACGGCGCTACATATATGGTGATTTCGCCAGAGCACTCCATCCTCGAGAAGTGGCACGACAAGCTTGGTAATATTGACGAAGTAATTAATTATCAAGAGAACGCCGCAAAGAAATCTGAATTTGAGCGGACACAACTTGTTAAGGAGAAAACAGGCGTCAAATTGGATGGCGTATTTGCAATAAACCCTGTCAACGGCGCGCAAATTCCGATATTTATTTCCGATTATGTGCTGACTTCATACGGCACGGGAGCCATTATGGCGGTGCCTGCCCACGACGAGCGCGACTATGAGTTTGCACAAAAGTTTTCGCTGCCGATTGTTGAGGTTGTCGCCGGAGGAAACGTCGAGAAAGAAGCCTTTACGGATTGTCAAAGTGGCGTGATGGTAAACTCTGGTATGCTGGATGGCTTAACCGTCGAGCAGGCCAAGGAAAAAATCATTGCGTGGCTAAAGGAACATAAAAAAGGCGAGGCCAAGGTCAATTACAAGCTGCGAGACTGGATCTTCTCGCGGCAGCGCTACTGGGGCGAGCCCATTCCGATCGTGCATTGGGAGAAGTGCGGCTATGTGCCCGTGCCGGAGTCGGAATTGCCGCTGCGCCTGCCAAATGTAGAGTCCTACGAGCCGACAACAACCGGAGAATCGCCACTTGCAGATATTGAGAGCTTTGTGAATACGACTTGTCCGAAGTGTGGCGCTCCGGCCAAGAGAGAAACCGATACGATGCCTCAATGGGCGGGCTCTTCGTGGTACTTTCTGCGCTACACCGACGCCCACAACGGTGAGGCCTTTGCGAGCCGCGAAAACCTCGACTACTGGCTGCCGGTCGACTGGTACAACGGCGGCATGGAGCACACCACGCTGCACCTCCTTTACAGCCGTTTCTGGCACAAGTTTTTGTACGACATCGGCCTCGTGCCAACAAAGGAGCCCTACTTTAAGCGCACGAGCCACGGGATGATCTTGGGCGAGAATAACGAGAAAATGAGCAAGTCCAAGGGCAATGTGATTAACCCCGATGACATTGTGCGGGAGTACGGCGCCGACACGATGCGACTCTACGAGATGTTCATCGGCGACTACGAGAAGGCCGCGCCCTGGAGCACCAATGGCATTAAGGGTTGCCGCCGTTTTGTCGAGCGCTATTGGAATCTCCAGAATATTTTGTCGAGTGAGTTGAGCGTGAGAGAAAAACTTGAAGCGCCATTTAACAAGGCGATAAAAAAGGTCACGCAGGACATCGAGGAGATGAAGTTCAACACCGCGATTGCTTGCTTGATGTCGCTGATGAACGAAATTTACGACACAGGTTCAATCACTCGAGAGGAACTCAAAATGTTTACTCAGCTGTTAAATCCATTTGCGCCTCATGTGACCGAAGAATTGTGGCAAAGACTAAATTTGGGTGACGGCTTCGCAAGTATATCGGCTTGGCCGGCCTATGACGAGGCAAAGTGCCAGGACTCGACCATCGAGATAGCCATACAGGTCAACGGAAAGTTGCGCTCCAAGTTGGAGATTCCAGTTGACCTAGCGCCAGCTGAGGTGATTGCCTTAGCCAAGAAAGATCCAAAACTTGATGGTTTGAACATTGTCAAGGAGATTTACGTCAAGGGTAAGTTGGTTAACTTTGTTGTGAAATAATTGAAGGTTTGATCAGGCCCTAGGGGCGCCGCGAGGCGCCGAAGGCCCTACGGGCCTTCGGCCAGCCCATGGCTCAACGAAGTTGAGCCATGGGC
>JAZQMR010000121.1:0-8167 GCA_045543505.1 Acutalibacteraceae bacterium
GGCCGCGAGGCCAACGAAAATAATATTTATTTTCGTTGTGTACAATCCCCCAACACTGTTGGGGGATTGTGTGGCCGAAGGCCCGTAGGGGCCTTCGGCGCCTCGCGGCGCAAGCTTGTTGGCATCGCTAAAGTATAATTAAGATCAACTTGCCTGAGGGCATAAAAGCGAAAAGGAGGCCATATGAAAATTCTAGCGGTTGATTTAGGCAAGGTTCGAACGGGGCTGGCGGTGTCGGATATCGGCGAGGTGTTGGCGTCGCCCTTGTGCGTAATAGCGGAGAAAAACGCCGAAATATTAGCTGGAAAAATTAATCAAATTTGCAAAGACGAGTGCATTTCCAAAATTGTTTTGGGCCTGCCGAGAAATATGGATGGCTCAGAGGGCGAGAGCGCTCAAAACGCAAAAGCTTTTGGGAAAATGCTAGAAGAAAAAACTCAGCTTCCCGTAATTTTGTTGGACGAGCGAGGCACCACGATAACCGCGCACAACTACCTCAACGAAACAAACACTCGAGGCAAAAAGAGAAAAAGCGTCGTAGATGCTGTCGCAGCAACCGTGATTTTGCAGAATTATCTGGATGGGCCAAGAACTGTACAAGGGTAAAAAGTGTGAATGTTGATTTTTGCTAACAAAACGAATAGAAAAACGTGGACTAAAAAATTGGCAAAGGCTGCAGAGAGACTGTCTCGTTCCAATCAGGCAAAAAACGAATAAACCGTATTTATTTTTGGAAACTTTACAGTTTTATCGTGATTTTATCACACCAAAATTTGCTCAAAACAAGCCTGCAACATATTTGGTAAGAAACCTTTTTATAACTATTTTGAAGACATACTTTACACTGAAGGTTTAGAAAATATGGTTCCTTTTGTAGAAACAGCTCAGCAAGCGCTGGGCAGTTATATATAGCTTTCCCAGCGTTTATAGAGTAAAAAAGCTAAGATGTTGCGCGGGGAGTGCCCTAGTCGAGCATTTAAATAAAACTCGAGATATAAATCCTGATTTTAGGTTGGGAAAATCCTTTTTAGCACGAGCAAATAGATTAAACGCATTAACAAAAATTTTGAAAGCAGCATTAGCTGTTTCGATGGAACGAAAAAAAGCGCTTGGACCTTCGGCGTTAAGACTAACTATTAAAAGACAAGTGTAAATACGTGAAAAAAGTTGTGAAGCGGATTATATAAAAAAGGCACGACAAAACAGCCGTCTAAGACGCCGAATTTAGAAAATGTTAGACCGTGTGAAAAAAATCCACGCCTAGCGCTTTTGCCTAAAAACAATGATATAATCAAAGATGAAAATGTGGATTAGTTGGTTCGCGTTTTCATTTATGTTGATCAATGAAGGGCGGTGAAAAAACGATAAAAGTTGATATCCGGTTTAGTTCGCATCAAGCTCTAAAAGAGGACAAAGAATGAGGTGAAACTATGTTAAACAAAAAAAATCATCGTACAGAGGAACTTAACGATGATTCGCTAGGCAATGTTTCTGGTGGCTATAGTGAGGTGTTTACGTATAAATCAGAAGATGGTTTGGAACAATTTTCAATTGCTGCCGGTACCTCTAAAAAAGGGGAAGAAATTTTTAAAAAGTTTAGCGGCTCAAGTTCTGAATCTGCAGCTAAAGCTTGGGCGCGTAAAAATCTTAAATAAAGGAGGGGTAAAATTATGTCGAGCAAAGAGAAAAGATCGTTAAATGAGCTTAATGATAACGCTTTAGACAATGTCTCTGGTGGATATTCGGTATTTGCCCAGACGATGAAAAAGGGCGACAAAGATACTATGTTTGCCATGGTTACTGGCATTGATGAAAAAACTGGGAAAGAAGTTACTAAGGAATTCAAAGGACCCCACGCAGTAGACGATGCAAACAAATTTGGCAAAAATCACCTGTTGTAGAACAAAAAATGGAAGTTTTATAAAAACAAAACTCTCGGCGCGGTTTGCACGATATCTGCAAACCGCGCTTTCCATCCAACTGGTGATGTGCTATAATTTTTGTAAATTTGATTTAGGGTGGGACGCGCAATGTTGACGGACATCGAAATAGCTCAAAACGCGAAAATGCGACATATCAAGGAAGTTGCAAAAGACTTGAAAATAACCGAGGACGAGCTCGAATTTTACGGGAAATATAAGGCTAAGCTCAACGACACACTTTTTGAGAGGCTAAAAAATAAAGACGACGGCAAGCTGATTTTGGTGACCGCCATAAACCCGACGCCGGCCGGGGAGGGCAAAACCACCACGACCATCGGTCTCGGGCAGGCCATGGCGAAGATAAACAAAAAGGCCATCATCGCGTTGAGGGAGCCATCTCTAGGGCCGGTTTTCGGCGTCAAGGGTGGCGCGGCTGGCGGTGGCTACGCGCAAGTGCTTCCGATGGAGGACATAAATTTGCACTTCACGGGCGACATGCACGCGATAACCAGCGCCAACAACTTGCTCTGCGCGCTTCTGGACAACCATCTCCAGCAGGGCAACGCCTTGAAAATAGACCCGCGAAAAGTCCTGATAAAGCGCTGTCTCGACATGAACGATCGGGCTCTGCGCAACATTGTGGTTGGCCTTGGCGGCAAGGCCAATGGCGTCCCGCGCGAGGACGGCTTCATCATAACGGTGGCCAGCGAGGTCATGGCGATTTTGTGTCTGGCGACGGATCTTGCTGACTTGAAGGCGCGACTCGGCCGGATTTTGGTGGCCTATAACTACGATGGCGAGCCGGTCTACGCCAAGGATCTAAACGCAAATGGCGCGATGGCGGCGCTCTTGAAGGAGGCCTTCAAGCCGAACCTGATTCAAACCCTCGAGGGCACGCCGGCCGTCATGCACGGAGGGCCTTTCGCGAACATCGCGCACGGCTGCAACTCCGTCAAGGCGACGAATCTGGCGCTAAAGTTGGCGGACTACTGCATAACGGAGGCCGGATTCGGCTCGGACTTGGGCGCGGAGAAATTCTTCGACATAAAGTGTCGCTTTGCCAACTTGAAGCCAGCGGCTGTAGTGGTCGTGGCGACGGCGAGGGCCCTCAAGTATAACGGCGGCGTGCCGAAGGATGCGTTGAAAGAGGAAAACTTGGAGGCGCTAAGGCGCGGCATCGTCAACCTGGGAGCGCACGTGAGAAACATGCAAAAGTTCGCGGTGCCGGTGGTTGTGGCCATAAATCGGTTCCCGTCCGACACCGAAAACGAACTGAGATACATAGCGGATTTTTGCGCCGACTTGGGCGTGGAGTTCGCGCTATCCGAGGTCTTCGAGAAGGGCGGAGATGGTGCAATAGAGCTGGCTAAGACGGTCTGCGCGGCGACTCAGAAAGAGTCTCATTTTAGGCCCTTGTACGACGAGAAGCTGCCTATAAAAGAGAAAATCGAGACGGTCGCGCGGGAAATTTACGGCGCGCGCGGAGTCATCTACACGGACGCGGCGAACAAGGCCATCGAGGCGATTAACGCGATAAACGCCGACAAAATGCCGATTTGCATCGCCAAGACGCAGTACTCATTCTCTGACAATCCGAAACTCTTGGGTGCGCCGACCGACTTTGACATAACGGTTCGCGATGTGCGAGTTTCGAGTGGCGCAGGCTTCATCGTAGTTCTGACAGGCGATATTATGACGATGCCTGGTCTGCCGAAGATTCCAGCGGCAAATCACATCGACATTGATGAAAACGCGATAATATCTGGTCTTTTTTAGGCAAATTAAAGGGGCGCAAAAAACTTGATTGAGCTTATTAGTACATCTTGCGAACAGACCGAGCAACTTGGTGAAAAACTCGCGAAGACTCTCTCTGGGACCGAAATAATAGCCATGTTTGGGAATCTCGGAGCCGGGAAAACTGCCTTTACTCGCGGACTCTGTCGGGGTTTGGGCGTGACGAATAATGTTTGCAGCCCAACTTTTGCCATCGTCAACGAATACGAGGGTAAATTTCGCGTTTTTCACTTCGATATGTACCGCGTGAGCACCCTCGACGACCTGCACTCGACCGGCTATTTTGACTATCTTGACGCCGGCGTTTTGGTCATCGAGTGGAGCGAAAACGTCGAGAGTATTTTGCCGGATGACGCCATTCACGTGACGATAAAATACGGTACGGCCGAAAATGAGCGGATAATTTGCGTCGAGGGGGCGAACTTGAGTGAAAATTTTAGCGATTGACTCCTCGGCAAAGGCCGCATCTGTAGCGCTCGTCGAGGATGGCCGCTTGTTGGGCGAGTTTTTCATCAACGTGGGGCTGACGCACAGCCAAACCTTGATGCCGATGGTCGAGGATCTGCTGAAAAACATCAGCGTCAAGCTCAGCGAGGTCGAGGCGTTCGCGGTATCGGCGGGGCCCGGCTCGTTCACGGGTCTGCGCATAGGCATCGCGTCGGTGAAGGGCATGGCGCTGCTGAGTGACACACCATGCGTTGCGGTCTCGACGCTCGAGGCGATGGCGTACAATTTTATCGGCGAGGATGTGCTGATTTGCGCGGTCATGGATGCCCGGTGTAATCAAGTTTACAACGCCATTTTTGAGGTTCGCGATGCAAAAGTGACTCGCTTGACGCCTGACCGGACCATCTCGATAGAGGCGTTGTACGCGGAGGTGGCGGCACTCGACCGCGAGGTGGTCTTTGTTGGAGACGGTGCGCTTTTGTGCTATAATAGAAATACAAATGGCTTAAACGTACGGTTGGCGCCCGAGGGCAAGTGCTTTCAACGGGCCAGCAGCGTGGCTTTTGCGGCACTCGCGTCACTTGCGAGCGGACAAAAACCTGTTAGCTCCGAGGCCTTGGCGCCGACGTACTTGCGCATCCCGCAGGCGGAGCGCGAGCTGAAGCGAAAAAGCCAGCAAGGAGGACCCTTATGATAGCTTTGGGCTGCGACCACGGTGGCTTCGCGCTGAAGGAGGCCATCAAGAGCCACCTCGACGCGCGCGGCGTTGCTTATGAGGACTTTGGCACGCACACGAGCGATTCCGTTGACTACCCGAGGTTCGCCTACATGGCGGCGCAGGCTGTCGCGAGCGGCGCGTGCGAGCTGGGCATTCTGTGTTGCGGCACCGGCATAGGGATTTCCATCGCGGCCAACAAGGTCGCTGGCGCGCGCGCGGCGGTGTGCCACGATGCCTTTACGGCAGAGATGACGCGACGCCACAATGATGCGAATATCTTATGTCTAGGCGGCCGCATTCTCGAGACTAAAGAGGCGCTAGAGATGGTCGATGTTTTCCTCGAGACGCCATTTGATGGTGGGCGCCATAGCAAGCGAATTGAGCAGATTTCACAAATTGAGGCAGGCAATTTTAAACTTTAGATAGATGAAGGTTGTGTAAAATTATGGAAAATCAAGTTTTCGTCATGAATCACCCGCTCGTGCAGCACAAGATTTCCCTCCTGCGCGACAAGCAGACCGGCTCGAAGGAGTTCCGCGAGATAATCAGCGAGATCGCGATGCTTATGTGTTATGAGGCCACGCGCGACTTGCCGCTGAAAGAGGTCGAGATAGAAACACCTGTTGCCGTCGCGAAGACAAAAATCCTCGCAGGCCGCAAAATGGCTTGCATCCCGATTCTGCGCGCGGGCATTGGCATGGTCGACGGCGTGATGGCGATGATTCCTGCAGCGAAGGTTGGACACATCGGCCTCTACAGGGACCCCGAGACCTTGAAGCCCGTCGAGTACTACAGCAAGCTGCCGACGGACCTTACCGAGCGCGACGTGGTGGTGCTCGATCCGATGCTCGCGACCGGCGGTACGGCTGTGGACGCGATTGACATCATCAAGAGGAGCAGCCCGAAGAGCATCAAGTTTATGTGCATCATTGCGGCGCCCGAGGGCATGAAGGCCTTGACTGACGCGCATCCGGATGTCCCGATTTATTGCGCGGCGATGGATGAAAAATTGAATGATCACGGCTATATTGTGCCGGGACTCGGCGATGCCGGAGATAGAATTTTTGGTACGAAGTAGGAGAGGTTTTGATCAGACTTAGGGGCGCCGCGAGGCGCCGAATGCCCGTAGGGCATTCGGCTATCCGTAGCTCAACGTAGTTGAGCTACCGGACACAAAGAAAATAAAATTTATTTTCTTTGGCCTCACGGCCAGCCTGCTAATCGAAAGGAAAGTTCTCGAGCAAGGCACTTTTAAATAAAGTCAGGTTGGCGGCCGCTGGTCGCCATTATTTTGTAGCGAAATCGCTTCGGAGGTGAGGATGACGAGTAAAAAGGTAGTGGTTGTGGGCGGCGGCGCGGCCGGGATGATGGCGGCTGGAGTATGTGCGCAAAACGGCGCGGAGGTTTTTCTTCTTGAGAAAAATGACCTGCTGGGCAAGAAGTTGCGCATCACCGGAAAGGGGCGCTGCAACATCACGAACAACTGCGATGCGCAGACCTTCATGGCGAACGTGCCGCGCAACGGGAAGTTCTTGTATAGCGCGATAAACGCGTTTAGTCCGAGCGATACGATAAATTTTTTTGAGGCACGCGGCCTAGAAATAAAAACTGAGCGCGGTGGCCGAGTTTTTCCGGCCTCCGACAAGGCCATCGATGTGGTTAGAGTGCTGGAGAGGTTCGTTGCGGAGGCTGGAGTCAAGATTCTAAACGCTCGGGCAAGGAGTCTACTTGTAAAAGACGGCAAGTGTGAGGGCGTCGAGACCCAAAGTGGAGGGAAAACCCTCGCCGATGCGCTCATCCTGGCGACGGGCGGGTTATCTTACCCGAGAACTGGATCGACAGGTGACGGCTACAATATGGCGCGAGTAGTTGGGCATACCGTCGTAGAGCCCAGGCCGTCGCTGGTGCCGCTCGAGTCGAGCGATGGCTTTTGCAAAGAGCTGCAGGGGCTGTCGCTAAGGAACGTCTCCGTCGAGCTCATCGAGAAGCCTTCAAACAAGGTCGTGTATAGCGATTTTGGCGAGATGCTCTTCACGCATTTTGGAATCTCCGGGCCGCTAGTTCTGAGTGCCAGCGCGCATATGTTGAAAAATCGGTCCTACGCCGCTAAAATAGATTTGAAGCCCGCATTGTCGGCCGAGCAGCTGGATAAGCGCCTTTTGCGGGACCTTGAAAAGTACCAGAACAAGGACTTCGGCAACGCGCTGGGAGACTTGCTGCCCAAAAAGCTAATCCCAGTTGTCATCAGACTGAGCGGCATTCCAGCGGAGCTGAAGTGCCATCAAATCTCGCGGGCCATGCGCCTTAAGTTAGTCGCGATTTTGAAGGGCTTTGAGGTCAACATAACAGGCGCGCGGCCCATCGACGAGGCAATCATAACCGCGGGCGGCGTGAAGACCACCGAGATAAACCCTAAAACGATGGAGTCAAAGCTGGTGCGCGGCCTGCATTTCGCCGGCGAGGTCATCGATGTGGACGCCTACACCGGCGGGTTCAACTTGCAAATAGCGTTCGCGACGGGCCATTTGGCGGGGCTCGCCGCGGCAACGAGGAGGGAATGATTTATGGTAGCGATCGCGATAGACGGCCCGGCGGGGGCGGGGAAGAGCACCATCGCGCGGGCGGCGGCGCAGCGGCTCTCGTACCTCTACGTGGACACGGGCGCGCTGTATCGGGCGATAGCGTTCTTCATGCAGGAGCATAAACTTAACGATAAGGCTGAAATTGTGGCGGCCCTAGGTGACGTCGAAGTTAATTTAAAGTTTGTAGACGGCGCACAGCGAGTTTTCCTTGGCGGAGAGGACGTAACCGACAAAATACGTACTCCGCAAATCTCGATGATGGCTTCGAAAATCTCAGCGATACCTGAGGTTCGCGAGTTTCTATTACATTTGCAGAGAGACCTTGCACAAAAAAATAACGTACTAATGGACGGAAGAGACATCGGTACGGTAATCTTACCTAACGCTGACGTGAAAATTTTTCTTACGGCCTCACCGGAGGCTCGCGCGCAACGTCGGCACAAGGAACTCCTGGAAAAAGGCCTCGAGAGCCGCTACGAAGAGGTTTTGGCGGATATTCTCAAGCGAGACCACGACGACTCAACTCGGGCGGTGGCGCCGCTTAAGCGCGCCGAGAATGCGATCCTTGTCGACACGAGCGACTGCAACTTGGAGGAGTCCATTGAGCTGGTTTTGCGCGTCTTGAAGGAAAATTTGTGAGTTTTCTACGAGAATTTTCTTGTTTGGTAGCTTTGCCCCAGCCGCGAGGCCAAAGAAAATAATAT
>JAZQMR010000122.1:0-2071 GCA_045543505.1 Acutalibacteraceae bacterium
ACATGGCTACGATCCGACTTGATGATTCGCAAGCAGAAAATGTTTCCTCTGAACTTAATCCAGAGCCAATAAGCGAACAAAATCGAAAGTTCGAAGAAGATTCTAATTCCGAAACGCCGACAGAAGACATTACGCCCGATTTGCAGACAATTTTGGCTGAAGATATGGCGGTCATTCGCGGCAACTCCGTCGAGAAAAATATTTTCCGCAAAAATGTCATAGCTATTCGCACGCTACAGCAAATTGAGCGCGAAAAAAGACCCGCGACGTCCGAAGAGGTACAAGTTTTAAAAGAATATGCTGGCTTCGGCGGGATTCCTAAAGCTTTTGATAAGAACGACCCGAACTGGAATCGCGAGGCGTGGCTCTTATACAGTATGCTGACGGAAAAGGAATATAACGCTGCGAGAGGCTCTGTTTTGAACGCGCATTACACTTCCGGTGAAATTGTTCAAGGAATTTATAGCGATTTAGAAAATCTCGGTTTCAATGGCGGGACAATTCTTGAGCCGTCGATGGGCGTAGGGGGCTTTTTCGGCAACATGCCTGACGAAATGAAAAGTAGCAGTCATCTTTACGGCGTTGAGCTTGATTCTTTGACCGGTCGCATTGCGAAAGCGATTTATCCCGACGCGGAAATAAATGTGCAAGGCTTTGAGGATACCAGATACTTGAATAACTCTTTCGACCTAGCAGTCGGAAATGTGCCCTTCGGAGATTATCACGTCAACGATAAAGGCTACAATGAGCACCATTTTTTGATTCACGATTACTTTATCGCGAAAATGCTAGACCAAGTGCGCCCTAATGGGTTGGTTGCCGTTATTACGTCGAAAGGAACTCTCGACAAGCAGGACAGCAGAGCAAGAAGATATTTTGCCCACCGAGCCGACCTTGTTCGCGCAATCCGTCTGCCGAATAACGCTTTCAAGAATGCCAGAACGGAAGTAACCAGTGACATTTTATTTTTCCGCAAACTCGATAAGATTCGCGACGAAGAGAACCTGCCAAATTGGGTCAACGTCCATTCTTTCAACGGCGAACGTGACATTACAATCAATAATTATTTTACTGAGCACCCTGAAGATGTTTTAGGCAAGCTGGAAAAGACAAGTACGGCTTTTGGGTTCGATTTGACTTGTAAAGCCGATGAAAATCGTTCGATTGATGAATCTTTGCGCGATGCTATGGAGTCCATGCCGAAGATTTATCAGCCGAGCGCGACGGCATTGCCTCTTCCGCAACAAATGCCCAACGTTGAAGATAAACGCTCGTCAAGTTTTTTCATTGAAAATGGCGAACTCAAGTTCTATGACGGCATTAAGGTCGAGAGTGTCAAGATAAATGCTAAAGACCGTGCGCAAATGCTTTTGGCAATGGATATGCGCGACTCTGTTCGCAAAGTTATCGATATTCAAGTTAATGACGGTAGCGACGCCGATTTGGAAAATGCGCAAAAAACTTTGAACGACGTTTACGACAAGTACATAAAAATTTACGGACATATTTGCGAGGATGCTTCGCTCAAAAAACTTTTCGGCAATGATTCGGCTTATCCACTCCTGCGTTCTCTTGAAGAATACGATAAAAAAGGTTACAAAGGCAAATCACCGATTTTTAGCAAGCGTATGATTGAGCCGCACCAAAAGCCGTCACATGCGGACAGTCCTGCCGATGCGCTGGCTATCTCCATGCAAGAAGTTGGGCGCGTCGAACTCGATTACATGAAAGCTTTAACCGGACAAACAGAGGAAGAAATTATCAAGGCATTAGAGTTTGATAGGATTTTCTTCGATTTTCAAAAGAAAGAATATCAGCTGGCAGAAGAATATCTTTCCGGCGATGTTCGGGCTAAAATTGAGGCGACAGAAATTGAAATTCAGCAGATTGACGCGGAGATAGATAGAAAAATTGCGTCTGCCGTTTTGAAAATCGGAAATCCTCCAACTTACGAACCTAAAAATGAGCTTGAAAAGAAAATTATAGAGAGTAATCCGAATCTGGAGCATTATTTTTCTTTCGCGAATTACTACGATGAAAAAGAAAAAATTCGTTACAGCGATTATATCGA
>JAZQMR010000123.1:0-1682 GCA_045543505.1 Acutalibacteraceae bacterium
TTAAAGACACTGGTTTGCAAGATTTAGACGGAAAACTTGCTGCGTTTCACGTTCACCTAAAATGATTGATTTGACGATATTTCTTTATTCAGCCTTCCATATCAATAAATCTATCCGTACAGTTATTTGAGCAACACCTCCGCTTACCGCACCCTTGATTTCCCTCATAATTTATGATAAACTGTAGGCTAGTTATATCTAAGCTTTAGGAGGTGCACACATGGCAAAGTGTGATGTTTGCGGAAAAAGTATCGCTTTCGGAATAAAAGTTTCTCACTCCCACAGACGCTCAAATAGAACCTTTAAGCCCAACGTTAGACGCGTTAAAGCGCTGGTTAATGGGACTCCGATGCACGTTCACGCTTGTACTCGTTGCCTAAGATCTGGCAAAGTTACAAGGGCTGTTTAGTCGCTTAAAAATTGATAAGTTTTTTTATAAATTCGATAGTTTCTATCGAGTTTATTTTTTTGCCACCACAACTCGCTCGATATTGTTCATATCACGTTTAATTGCGATGTTATCCAAGCCAGCTTCTTTAAATATAGCTTTTATGGGGGGATAAACTTTATGAAAAAAATATTAAACTTAATTAAGTTGTTCGTTTTAATTGCCGTGGTGACAAGATGTTTTCTACCGGTGACAGCTGCTCAAGCAGTGGTACAGCAAAGAGTAAAATCACCGGAGTGGATAGAAAAACTCGATGCGGCTAAGACTTCAGAGCAATTAATCGTTGTTGCTGGCGTTGGTAAGACAACTGCAACCATATCTATGCATGAAAAGAACAGCGACGGCAGCTGGGAACAGATCGTTTCCTCGCCAGGTTTTATCGGGCTAAGTGGTCTTGGGCCGGCTAGAGAAGGTTCTCTTTACACTCCAGTAGGAACATTTTTTATCGATAAGGCGTTTGGTATCGCTGATGATCCCGGCTGCAAAATGGATTACATAAAAGTTAATGATAGCCATTATTGGTCAGGAGATATACGAGATGGAATGCACTATAACGAGCTGCTCAATATCAATGACTTTCCAGACTTAGATAAGAAAAACAGCGAGCATCTTATCGACTATTGGTTGCCATATCAGTATTGTTTAAATATGGGATTCAATTCGGAATGCATTCCTGGTGGGGGCTCAGCATTTTTTCTACATTGCTTTGGTTCCAGTTGTCCATATACATACGGTTGTGTCTCGGTTCCAAATGAAATTATGAAAGTTATTATGCAAAATGTTAAGCCTGGCTGTGTTATCACAATTGACACTCTGGAAAATTTTCGTGGCTCTCTCTAGTTATGTTGACCTTTTTTGAGGTACATAGAGTAAGTGAAGAGAAAAGAAAAGCTTTGCTGAAGCCACTTTTTAAGATTTTTCTAGCTTGTTCTCAAGCCGCATATTCAAAACATAACAAAAAATGAAAAAATTGCTTGACTTGCCAACGAGGTATGTGCTAAAATGTATCTCGTTGGTGTCCCGCGGGTGTAGTTCAATGGTAGAACTCCAGCCTTCCAAGCTGGTCGCGTGGGTTCGATTCCCATCACCCGCTCCATATTTTTTATTCTGCGCCAATAGCTCAGCTGGATAGAGCAACTGCCTTCTAAGCAGTAGGTCAGGGGTTCGAATCCCTTTTGGCGCGCCACGTGGTGGGTATAGCTTAGTTGGTTAAAGCGCCAGTTTGTGGCACTGG
>JAZQMR010000124.1:0-5107 GCA_045543505.1 Acutalibacteraceae bacterium
CATACATGGCTGCGATTTTTACAAACGGTAAAAGTTAAAATAAACGGCTACTTATGCAGTTTTTTAGAATTGGATTTTACAGGGTTTTTGCTTGCATATACCGGAATTTAGCAATGCCAAATTTTCATTTGTTATAAAAAATAGTATTTATAGGCATCATCTCCAATTAGGCCAATTCATCAACTACTATGCTCACATGGGAAAACGGGGCTCAAAATAGCTTTGCTATGTTTTTTACCATATTGTATTTTTCAAATATTTAAATAAAAAAATATCACTGTTAGATATTTAGCTACAGCGAAGAATTAAAACCTTATAACAAAATTTTGTGAACCGCTAAATTACAAGTTCCCTTTTTTAGCGGTTTGTTTTGTGTACCATAAAATTCATTTGTATGAAGCTAAATGTTTAAAATGTCAAAATCCAATTCGTGTTATTCCAGATAAGTGAATTCTCGCCCAGGTGAATATTTGCAAAAAACTCGAGCATGCCAGAGAAATATTGTTGACAATATTTGCTTTTGGTAGTATTGTGATAATGTGCTTGAAAAACGCCAAAAACTTAATTCAAAAAGCACTTAAAAGTATGGGCGCGCTTAATACAGGTGGTTCGTTGTATACTTTTTTTGTGTTAAGGGAAATTAAGGAGAGATGGCAATTTTCTTACCTGGCGAACTCAACAAAACTTTGAGAAGGTGATGTTTTGAAAATTTTGATTCGAAAATTTGCTTTATGTCTTTTTGTGCTAAGCTTCATAACAAGCGTTACTCCATACAAAACAATTGGTGTTGACGAGACCGCAGAAGTTTTAACAATTAAGTCAAAAGAGGAGTTTTTACAGTTTGCAGACTTGGTAAACAGAAAAAATGAACCACAAAATTTTTATCAAAAAACAGTAGAGCTAAAAACAGATATAGATTTGGGTGGAGAAAAGTTTTCTCCAATTGGTAACGGTGAAACTTATTTTAGCGGCACTTTTAAGGGAAATAACCACACTATTTCAAATGTGTCCATAGAGGGGGACTCTTTTGTCGGGCTATTTGGAGTCATTGATCACGCCGTTATTCAGGATTTAAATCTTAACAATGTATCAATACGAGGATGCGGTGATATTGGTTCGTTGGTGGGACAAAGCGTCTTTAGCCAAATACTCAATTGTCACGTTACAAACTTAGAGATGCACACGATGGACGCCGCTGGCAATGATAACTCAGTTTATATGGGCGGTTTAGTCGGATACAATAATGCGGATATTTCGGTAAGTTATTTTGAGGAGTTTAGCTACGATGATCCGGTTGCGCTTATTGATAACTGTTCAACATCTGGAAACATTTTCGTAGATTCAGCTTTTCAATATGGTTCTATTGGGGGGCTCGTTGGTGTTAATCATGGCGGAAGTGACGCATCTAGAGCAATCAATAGCTTGGCGAAAATATCCAATTGTCGTTCCAGTGTGAATATTACTGGCCGAGATGGCGAACATGAGACAGAACTTCCCGTAGCTATGATTCTTGGTGGCTTGGTTGGTTCAAACTGCGATTATAATAGCATTGCTGAAAAAGGAGCGTTGATTGACAAATGCTTTTCAACCGGCAATGTGGATGCGAAAAACGTTAACTGTATGGCTTGGACGGGTGGATTGGTTGGATATCAATTTAACTACAAAGGTAACGCCGTAATAAAAAACTCTGGATTTGAGGGCAATGTCTATGGCGCAAAAGCTCTCTTTGACGAAGGTGGCTTCAGTAATACTGGCGGATTTATTGGCGAAAATGGTGCCATTGAAAGCGTTTCCAACGTTGTAACAAGTGAAATGACGCCATCGACGGAAAACTTAGTATGCAACTCTTCAATTGAAAACTGTTATTGTTTAGGCACTGTTGGTATCCATGCGGATGATAACTTACACCTTGGCGGATTTATTGGTGTTAATTCGTCATTTAATACCAACACTCAGATTTTAAATTGTTATAGCGCCAATGAAATAAAAAGCATATTCCCGACAACAGATTATGTTGCTGTTGGAAATTTTGGTGCAATAAATATTGTTAGTCCAGAAGAGAGCGAAACAAAATATAGCTGTAATTTAAAGTGCTACTACAATAGCGACTTGAATGAAGTCAATGATTTTGGAATTATTGATGACTCATTAAGAGCTGATGTTGTTGGCTTAAGTACATCGGAGTGCAAATCTGATAACGGGCTTATAAAAATGTTAAATGATAATATAACTTCATTTTCTAAAGGAAATCATTGGTGTACATGGAGCTTAAATGCGTCGGCGAGCGGTTATCCGACCAATAATGAAGCTGAATTAACTGGAGGAAATAAGTTTGGCGTTAACACATTTGTTGTGCTTGGGTCAGCTTGTTTAGTTTTAATTATTTTAATTTTTATAATTTACAAGAAAAAAAGAAAGGTGTAGTGATGAGGTATGTCTAAGAAACCAAAAAAGGATGAATTAAAGAAAGTTATCGCTGAAAAAGAACAACCGCAAGATGTTGTTTTAAATGATGAGGAGCTTATTGCCGCTTCAGGCGGAAGATATACGGTACATGGTTCAAATCCCATAGAGCAGGCTGTAAATAACAAAAGAGGAGGACAATAGAATATGAAGTCTTTTAGAGTTTTATTTTACGTTGTGTTAATAAGTGTCCTTACCATTGGGCTTAAACCAGTTACTGCTTTTGCCGCTTCGCATCAAATTCATGGCTCCATGTCTGGGAAGCATGAAGAAATATCTCCTATTGTCATCACTAAAACAAAAAGAGTAAAACTTGAAGCTGAACCTGCCGACTGGATGTGGAAGGTGCCTGACAATACCCTTATAAAAAATCTAAACATTCCGGCAACACACGATAGCGGGACTAGTGTTGTGAATAGGTTTTTAGCATTCTTAGCTCGTTGCCAATCATTGTCAATCCCAGAACAGCTTGAAAAAGGCATTAGATATTTTGATATACGCGTTAGAAGGGACGGTTTAATAAATCACGGAGGGATTACTTGCTGGAAAAAAACTACTGATGAAAAACTTGCAAGCGACAATTCACAAGAGCTATGGATAGAAAATGTTATTGCCTATGTAGAAAAATTTCTGCAGAAACATACAACCGAATCGGTCATTTTGCAAATCAAATCAGAAGGCGGCGGCGCATGTACGGATGCTGTTAATTCACAACTTGAGAATAATGATTTTTATTATAGCGAAGGAAAAGATATTGACAATCTAACACTTGGGGATGTAAGGGGAAAATTTTTGATATTTAACCGCCAAGAAGGAATTTTACACGGTTATGATTATGCAAATTGGACAAACAACACAGAGTATGAACCCCATTTTAAAATAGAAAATAGCTCGAGTTGCCTACAGGATAACTACAAAAACAATTCTAAAAGAAAGATTGAGGTTATAAAAAGATTTTACCAAAAAACCTGGAAAACAGCCAACACAAAGCCGTTTAAATTGTGGTTAAACTTTTCAAGTTGCACGGATGTACCTTTTCCGTTGTCTTGGATATATCCGGCTGTTAATGACTTTATGTTAAACTATGTTAAAGAACACCCTAATAAAAAATTAGGTGTTGTTTTGATGGATTTTCCCGACGATGAGCTTATTAAGACTATATACGATACTAACTTGTAGTGGCCTCATGGCGATTTGAGTTTTGGCATTGAATTTGCCTTAATTGATGTATGAATTGACGTGTATTCTTAATAATTTAGCCGCTTGCGCGTACTTTGTCTTTTCCCGACCATTATCAGGCATATCGCGCCGATGTAACTCTAAATTCATTTTTTCTACCGTTGTTTTTTTATTTAATTATGTTGAGAGAAAACGTTACATGACTTACGCGCCGAGGTTATCAGTTGCTTTTTGCATAAGTTACATTAAAGACCTTTGGTGTTTCATTCGGTATATAAACAGAAAAAGTAGCCGCCGAGACACACCATTTGCATGTGTCTCAGCGGCCCGAAGCAGCCTCGCTTGGATTAAATTTTCACTTTAGCCGAGGTGGATTAATACATTCCGCCCATGCCTGGATCCATCGGCATAGCTGGAGCTTTTTCCTCTTTGATGTCCGTCACGAGCGACTCAGTCGTCAGAACCATGGCCGCTACGGACGCTGCATTTTGGAGGGCCGAACGCGTAACCTTGGTTGGGTCGACGATTCCAGCTTGAATCATGTCAACGTACTCCTCGGTGCGAGCGTTGTAACCGAAGCCAACCTTGTTTTCGCTCTTGATGCGGTTGATGATAACCGAACCCTCTACGCCGGCATTCTTAGCTATTTGACGAAGCGGCTCTTCGAGGGCCTTAAGCACGATGGCCACACCGGTTTTCTCGTCGCCGTCGGCGCTGCCAAGGAGTGCCTCTACGCTTGGGATAGCATTGATGAGCGCGACACCGCCGCCAGCAACGATACCCTCTTCGACGGCCGCCTTCGTAGCTGCAAGAGCATCCTCGATGCGAAGCTTCTTCTCTTTCATCTCGACCTCAGTTGCAGCGCCAACCTTAATGACAGCTACGCCGCCAGCAATCTTAGCCAAACGCTCTTGCAACTTCTCTTTGTCGAACTCAGAGGTCGTATTCTCGATTTGAGCGCGAATTTGAGCAACTCTATTTTTGATTTCCTCGCTGTTGCCTGCCCCGTCAACAATGATTGTGTTTTCTTTCTCAATCTTAACTTGACGTGCACGGCCGAGTTGATCGATTGTAGCGTCTTTGAGCTCAAGGCCTAGTTCCTCTGTGATTACTTGGCCGCCAGTCAGAATGGCAATGTCGCGAAGCATTTCTTTTCTTCTGTCGCCAAAGCCCGGTGCCTTAACTGCTACGCAGGTGAAAGTGCCACGAAGTTTGTTTAGGATGAGCGTTGCAAGAGCCTCGCCCTCGACATCCTCTGCGATGATGACCAATTTCTTACCAGACTGCACAACTTGCTCGAGGAGCGGCAAAATCTCTTGAATGTTCGAGATTTTCTTGTCTGTAATTAAAATGTGCGCGTCGTCGATAGTCGCAACCATCTTCTCAGTGTCGGTGACCATATACGGCGAAACATAGCCGCGGTCGAACATCATACCCTCGACAATCTCAGAGTAGGTCTCGGCCG
>JAZQMR010000125.1:0-2352 GCA_045543505.1 Acutalibacteraceae bacterium
CGGTAGTTGCGCTCTGGGGTGGCCGAAGGCCCCAAGAGGGCCATCCGCGCCTCGCGGCGCCGCTAGCTGCTTGCCAAAAGCATACTCAAAAATTTAAAGCTAAAACCCAACTAGAACGGCAGGTCGTCGTCAGCTGGAATTTCTCTGAAGTCGTCATCGCTTCCGTTCTCAAACGACGGAGTAACTTCTTTTGGCTGCTGATATGAAGGTTCTGCAGCAGGCCTCTCGTAGCCGCCACCGTATGAGTTCGAAGAGTCTCGCTTAGACTCAGCAAAGTGAACATTATCCGCGATAACTTCAAAAGTCTTGCGATTATTGCCCTCCTTGTCTTGATACGTACGAGTTTGAATCGAGCCCTCAACGGCCATCAGTTGCCCTTTAGAGAAGTACTTGCAAACGAACTCCGCAGTATGTCTCCACACAACAACGTCGATGAAATCAGTTGCGCGTTCCGATCCGGCCTTTGTGTACGAGCGATTAACAGCCAAGGTAAACGTACAAACTGCGATGCCGTTCGGAGTATGACGGAGCTCCGGATCTGCTGTCAACCTTCCCATTAGAACTACTCTATTTAACATCTGCTTGTCTCCCTTAGCCTTCTTTTCGAACTATCAAAGAGCGCAGGATTCCGTCTGTGATCTTGTAGATACGATCGAGCTCAGCCGGGAATTCCGATTCGCTAGTGAAGTTGAAAAGCACATAGTAGCCTTCTGATTCCTTGTTGATTAGGTAGGCAAGTTTCCTTTTGCCCCACTCATCAACGCTATCAAGAACCGCATTTTTTTCAATGAGCTCTTTGAACTTTTGAACCAAAGCCGAAACAGCCTCCTCGCCGTTTTTTAAGGAGAAAACAACCACTGTTTCATAAGCCGCCTTCACGTTTGACATATTATTGCACCTCCTTCTGGACATTAGACCCCAATCGAGTTGGAGTAAGGATGTAACATCAAATCATGACAATTACCAAATAATTATAGCTGCTTGAAGAAGACAAGTCAAGTTTTTAGTGGAAAGGAGGTGTTTTGAGCAAACCTATGGGCCACAAAGAAAATAATATTTTCTTTGTCCTCGCGACCGCAAGTAGCTAACCTCTCAAATCAAATGTTTGTATAACGGAGATAGCATTTCACAGAATTTCCTTATTGGCTGTGAACATTGACACGGACGGTATTTTGGTGTTAATGTACATATAGAGCGCAACACAACTGTGTTTATTAACCGATAAAGTGAGGACGATGTATGTCGACGAAAAATGTAAAGGACTTTCTAAAGCTGATAAAAACAGACGAAAGGCTGGCAAGAGAGGTTACTGAATTAATGAGTAGCGTAAAAGTTGATAAAAAACATGTAATGAAAAAGAAGTTATTGCGAAAAATGTTTTGCCGCTAGCGAAAAAATACGGCTTTGATTTTATGACTGATGGATTTGTTGCTTTTGCTACATCTAAGGCAAAAAAGCTAAGCAAAAGTGAATTATTGTCTGTAAGAGGAGGAAAGCTTTTGAGGACGTCAGCTCTTGGGCTGCTATTTGCCGTTGGGTTAGGCGTTGTACCATCAGCAGTTAATAATGTTTTTAATACACCTTTATGTGAACATATTGCGGAGGCGGCAGGCCTTCCAAAAGAAATCGAAAACAGCATTATAGCAAATGTAAAAGAACATTTAGAAAACACAAAAATAAACATTTCAAAGAAAGGCGATGTTGAGACTCTAGCTAAACTTACAAGAAAAATTGTTTGTTATACACTTGAGACTACTGCTATAAATTTTACAGAAGATGAGGATATTCCCAACCTTTTTCATTGCACTGATGAACAAGGAGAAAGCTTTGATGTAAGTGTTGCAAACCTCATTGAAATGGCTCTGGAAGCACCAGACGACATAAAAGCCGATATCGTTGAGAGGATAAGGCTGCATGCAAGCGGGCAAAGACTGGCCAAGCCACTAACTTTTTACAGATTCGTCGAGAGCTGTCGATTGGATGTTTATAATGCGCTTTACCACTTGGACTTATCTCCTATACCTGAACAATGCGACAACCTTCTGTTTCACTGTATAAGAAACGGAACGAAATTTAATGTGGATGCCAAAAAGTTGATCGAGGAAGCTCTGGGGAAATAATATTTGCGCTAAACGCCTTGATAAAAAAATGCAAGGAGACTGCGCGAAAACTGTCGAAAAAAGCGAAATGAAAAAATATTAAAAATTTTCGAAAAAAGTGTTGACACCGGATTTTGAAAGTGATAGAATAATAATCACGCTGCTGAGGGGCGAACACAGAAAAGCCCGGTGTAAAGCGGCGAAACAGGACCTTGAAAATTAAACAACGATGACAAATAATGACCCGTAATTT
>JAZQMR010000126.1:0-2382 GCA_045543505.1 Acutalibacteraceae bacterium
TTTTTTGGTGGGGCGGCGCCCCGCGGCCGGCCCTCCGGCGCCTCGCGGCGCGCTGCGGCTTGATCTTGGCACGCCTTCACGCCTTCATATTATTGGTTACACCTTCTTAGCATCGGCACTCGCAAGAGCGGCACGTCGAGACAAATTTATGCGTCCCTTGTCGTCGATTTCCGTAATTTTAACGATAATCTCGTCGCCCACCTTGACAACGTCCGAAACCTTCTCAGTGCGCTTGTTGTCGAGCTGCGAAATATGGCAAAGGCCCTCCTTGCCCGGAGCAAACTCAACGAAAGCGCCGAAATCCATAATGCGCGTGACGTGGCCGGTGTAGATAGCGCCGACCTCCGGCTCCTTAACGATAGACTCAATGATGGCCAAAGCGCGGCTGCAGTTAGCCATGTCAAGACCGGAAATAAACACATGACCGTCCTCCTCGATGTCGACTTTAACGTCGCAATCGGCGCAAATTTTCTGCACAACCTTGCCGCCAGGGCCGATGACCTCGCGGATTTTCTCGACGTCAATCAAGGTCGTCAGCATCTTCGGCGCGTATGGGGAGAGCTCGCTACGAGGCTTGTCAATTGCCTTAAGCATAATCTCGTCCAGGATGTAGTCGCGAGCCTTGTGCGTCTTGAGCAGGGCCTCCTTAATCATCTCAGGCGTCAGGCCGTCGATTTTGAGGTCCATCTGAATCGCCGTGATGCCCTTGTGCGTGCCTGCAACCTTGAAGTCCATGTCGCCGAAGAAGTCCTCGAGGCCTTGGATGTCTACCATCGTCATCCAACGGTCGCCCTCGGTGATAAGCCCGCACGAAATGCCCGCGACCGGCGCAGTTATCGGAACACCAGCGTCCATGAGGGCGAGCGTGGAGCCGCAAACAGACCCTTGCGAGGTCGAGCCGTTCGAGGAAACGACCTCTGAGACTAGGCGAATCGCGTATGGGAACTTCTCAACTGGCGGAATGACCGGCACCAAAGCGCGCTCAGCCAAGGCGCCATGCCCGATTTCGCGCCGTCCAGGCCCACGACTCGGGCGCGTCTCGCCGACGGAAAACGACGGGAAATTGTAGTGGTGCATGTAGCGCTTGTCCTCTTCGCCGTCGATGCCGTCGAGCATTTGTTGGTCGCTGACCGAACCCAACGTCGCAACAGTCAAAACTTGAGTCTGACCGCGCGTGAACAGGCCCGAGCCATGGACTCGCGGCAAAATCGCAACCTCAGCAGCCAGCGGACGAATTTCGTCCATTTTCCGGCCGTCCACGCGCTTTTGCTCGTCGATAAGCCAGCGCCGAACGATACTTTTTTGCGCCTTATACATGCAAGCGTCAATTTGCGCGGCCGAGTCCGGATAAATATCCGCAAAATGCTCGTGAACGCGCTTGTAGACTGGCTTTAGCTGCTCGTCGCGAATCTTTTTATCGTCCGTGAGAAGGGCAACTTTTAAGTCCTCCTCCGCAAAAGCCTTAACCGCTTGAATCATCGCCTCATCGGGCTCGGTCGAGGTGTAG
This sequence comes from Acutalibacteraceae bacterium, assembly GCA_045543505.1. Taxonomy (GTDB): domain Bacteria; phylum Bacillota; class Clostridia; order Oscillospirales; family Acutalibacteraceae; genus CAG-557. Next base: position 1,508 of record JAZQMR010000126.1, read on the forward strand.
GTGAACTTATCTTTGCCAATCTCGTCGCGAATGCCCTTGATGAACGCGATGATTTTCTGGTTCGCCTCGTGCCCGGCCATGATCCCCTTAAACATCGTTTCGTCGTCGACCTCGTTCGCGCCCGCCTCAATCATCGCGATGCGGCTGTCCGTCGAGGCAACCGTCACGGCCATCTGCGAGGATTTCTTCTGCTCGTCGGTTGGATTGATCACAAACTCGCCGTCAACCAGGCCGACGCTCACGCCGGAGATTGGGCCGTTCCAGGGAATGTCCGAGATGCTCAGGGCCACCGAGGTGCCGACCATCGCGGCGATCTCAGGCGAGCAGTCCGGGTCGACGGACATCGTTGTGCACACGACGGACACATCATTGCGCATATCCTTCGGGAAGAGCGGACGAATCGGCCTATCAATGACTCGCGACACTAAAATTGCCTTCTCGCTCGGGCGACCTTCTCTCTTCAAAAATGAACCAGGAATCTTACCTACAGCATACAGCTTTTCCTCGAAGTCGACCGACAAAGGGAAAAAGTCGATGCCCTCACGCGGCGCCGCACTAGCAGTTACGGCCACATTGACGACGGTCTCCCCATAGCGCACCAGACAGGATCCATTGGCCAGTTGCGCGAGCTTCCCGGTCTCGATGACCAACTCGCGACCCGCAAAATCAGTTTTAAACACTTTGTAATCTTTGAACATAAACGTCCCTCCATGTTGAATTTTCGCGTCCGTCGGAGAGATTTTAGCAAGAAAACCTGCGCTAAACCACGGCTGAGCACACGTTTCACTGCTAAAGTGGCGCTCCAGACGAGACGTCATTTTAGGATTTATTGATTTAATTAAGCACCGGCGCGCCGCGAGGCGCCGAAGGCCCTA
>JAZQMR010000127.1:0-3900 GCA_045543505.1 Acutalibacteraceae bacterium
GACTTGCGCGCGTACTTGAATAATGGTCTCGGTACGGTTGCTAACGATGGTACTGTGACGAACAAAAACTTCGGCATCGACTCGACGACGGGCACTTATGCCAGCGACAATTCCTCCGGCTACGCGTCTCAGTTTAGCGACGCCGAATACGCCTTAGTGAAGCCGTTTACATACTCCACTAACGTGCTTAATAGCAAGGGTGTGGCCGACTCTACGTACTCTGCCATAGACCGCTTTTGGCTGCCGAGTGGGAACTACTTCTCTGACCAGGTTCTTAGCTGGGGTGCTGGCGACGTGAGTCTTACTTCCAGTTACGAGAGCCTCGACTCGGCTCGCGCTATCCCCATTTCTTACTGGCCTGCTGGGGCTCGCTCTAATTCCCGGCTGCGCTCGCCTCTCTTCAACGGTGACAACTATGCGCTCGAAGCCTATCGCGGCCGCTTCGTCGGTGACGGCAACGTCGACCTCGATAGCGCCGCTGCTGCCGCTTTTAAGCTAGATCTGTCATCTGTAATCTTTGCATCTTCGGCGTCAGCCGCGTCTTTTGCCGCCGCAGGCGGCTCGCGCCAATTTAACATTGATGGGTCAACTGATTTTGGCGACAAGGTCGAGGCCGCGCTTCCGGACTATGGCATGTACCTGAAAAGCGGTGCTGGGGAGAGTGTCACGTTTGTGCCGAGTGACCCCTTGGCTTACAATTCTACGGCGAAAACTTTGACGGTGCCTTACACCGGCGGCGTTGCTGGCCAGTATGTTGTGGTGCAGGCGTTTAAGGAGGATAACCTTGGGGCTGCCACAACTAGTTACGAGGCGGCTGCGCCGCTTGTGGAGGGTGACGCTTCGTCAACGATAGATGTATCTGGCTGGGACCTTGCTTCCCTCGACGGCTACACGATTAAGGTGTGGATGGAGGATGCTTCCGGCGGTTCCAGTTTGGCGGCGGCTACCAAGCCGGTTACCTTTGTTGGTTCTGGCGGTTCGATTACAAAAACTGAAACCGGCGCAGCTACGAATCAACGCGTCTTTGCTATGAAGAACGACTTGCGGACCTCGTGGGGCACCCTCGCTAACAAGACTGACTTGGTTGGCGCAAACCCCACCAACCAGAAAATTTACTTCGGCGCAAAGAATGGCGCCCCGCTTGAGTTCTGGATTGCCGGCCGCGAGACCTACGCCGCAGGGAAGTCTCCTAAAGACGGCGACGGCGAGGTCGACCCGACCGGCGAGATTATGACCCTCTACCAGGCCAAGTCGGTTGAAAGGAGGCAGTTTAACGCGAACGGCTCAAACTACGACGGCAACAAAAAAAGCGTAATCTTGCAGCTGAATGACGGGCAGACTGCCGAGCACACTGGTTCGGCGGTCGCCTACCCCACAGACAAGGTTACGGCCAAAGTTGTCGATTCTTCTTCTAGCTCGCCAGTTGAAGCGGATATCCCGTTCGACGACTTAGGATGGCAGCATCGTGCGCAAGGTGCCACCGCCTGGAATGAAGGTATGCCAACTGATGCTGGAACTTATCAGCTCCGGTGCTATGCCCCCGGTGAGCCGGGCTCCTACGAACGAACGTATAGCTCGATTGTTACTTTTAATGTCAAGTACGCCCCGCAGGTTTCTGATTTTAGGTTTACCCCACCTACCGATTTGACCTATGATGGCAACCAGAAAACCGCGGATGTTACTACTGAACAATCGGGCATGGGCGACATTACCGTGAAGTACTACCAGGAGGACGGTACCGCCCCTGCGGTTGGATCTGATGCCACCACCGCCCCGACAGACGTCGGAACATATACAGTTAAAATCGATGTCGCGGAAGGGGAGCTTTACGCGGCGGCCGACGGTTTGGATGGTGCTTGGACCTTCACGATTTCGTATCTCCCTTCACCGGATACTGCAGAGTTCACGGTGAGCGGCAAGACGCCCGTTGACGGCGTTTACTGGTTCGCGGCCAATGAGCTCGCCACGGTGCAGCCGCCTTCCGGCTACAAGATTAGCACTACTCTGGGTTACGGCTATGGCGGCTCTGTTCAAATTGGCAAGACGGACTCCAAAGAAGTTTACCTAGAGGCTGACTCAGGGCATAAGACTGACAGGATCGATCTTTCGAGTATCCTAAAATGGGACAGCGCCGCCCCCACAGGAACAATTCAGCTCAGCACCGGCAATAAGTGGACAGACCTGATAAGTAAAATAACCTTCGGGTTGTTCTTTAAAGAAGCCAAAACCGCCACAATTACGGCGGAAGATAGCGGCAGCGGTGTTAAATCAATCGAGTGGTTCGTGGCGACAGGCGGAGTTCTCGCGACGAAGGATATCGAGGAAAGTGCTATCAAATCTGCCCTGGAGGACCTGCCGACGAGCGAGAACGGCTGGCAGACTTACAATACCCAAATCAGCCTGACAGGCAACAGCAAAAACGTGGTGTACGCCAAGCTGACCGACAACGTGGGCAACATCAGCTACATAAGCAGCGACGGCATCGTGCTGTACAGCGACTCGATCACTAATACTTCAAAGCTTGAGTACACGAAGTTGAACGATACAAATCCAAGTTTCGATATTACTCTCAATAAGAATACAATTAATGAGGTTAAGCTGGACGAGACAACATTGCGCGAGGACACCGATTACAGCGTCTCGACGCAGGACGACGATGCGACGATTTCGTTGGTCGCAAGCAAGCTTGATGAGAAAGATGCTAAGGACTACACCGTGACGGTCAGCTTTAAGTCACTTGCGGATATGTATCCGGGCCAGCTTGAAGATGGAGCTACCGACGAGAAATCTGCTGATGTCTCTGTCGTGCTGACTATTAACAAGGCCACGCCGACTGCGGAGGATTTCACGTTCTCTCCTCCGGACAGTTTGACTTACGACGGCCAGCAGCATGCAGTCGAGCTTGTAGAGTCGACTGGCTCACCTTCTGCGGCGGCGCCTTCGCTGAAGCTGCCGGCAAAGTTGGACACGAGCGCCATTACCCTGAAGTACTACCAGGAGGACGGTACCACCCCTGCGGTTGAATCTGATGCCACCACCGCCCCGACAGACGTCGGAACCTATAAAGTTAAAATTGATGTCGCGGCCGGAGAAACCTACACCTCTGCCTCCGACTTGGATGGTGATTGGACCTTCACCATTAAGCCTAAACAGCTCGAAGTTGACAATATTACCGTCGATAACAAAACCTACGACGGCACAGATACTGCTGCTGTGTCGGGTGTTACTTTTAGTAACTTGATCTCAGGGGAATCGCTCACGCTGAATACAGACTACACCGTTTCTGATATAACCTTTGAGGACAAGAACGTCGGTACGAACAAGAAAGTCAAAGCGAAGATTACCTTGACTTCGGATAAGGCTAAGAATTACACGTTCGCGGATGATGGTTCGGTGCAGAATGAGATTTCCGTAACAAAGGATACAACCGCGGCGATTAAGCCTGCGCAGCTAACAGTTGCATCGATTACAGCTGACGGCAAAACCTACGACGGCACAGCTGACGCGACTGCGACCGTGACTTTGAGTGGCGCTCAGAATGGTGAGACGCTTTCCCAAGACACTGATTTTGAGGTTGCTGCCCAATTCGTTGATGGAGATGGCAACTCTGATGCAAACGTTGGACCGAACAAAAAAGTCACCGCGAAGATTACCTTGACTTCGGCTAAGGCTAAAAATTACACGTTCGCGGATGATGGTTCGGTGCAGAATGAGATTTCCGTAACAAAGGATACAACCGCGACGATTAAGCCTGCGACCCTAACAGTTGAATCGATTACAGTTGAAGGCAGAACCTACGACGGCACAGATACTGCTGATGTGTCGGGTGTTACTTTTAGCGGGTTGGTCACACCTGATGGCCAGCCAGAAACGCTAACGCTGGGTACAGACTATACCGTT
>JAZQMR010000128.1:0-3343 GCA_045543505.1 Acutalibacteraceae bacterium
TCGTGCGTGGCCAGCGCCACCACCAACGTGCCCTCCTCGATGAGCGAAATCGTGCCGTGCTTCAGCTCGCCGGCCGGATACGCCTCCGAGTGGATGTACGAGATTTCCTTGAGCTTCAGCGAACCCTCGAGCGAAACCGCATAATCGATGTTTCGGCCTATGAAAAAGACATTCTTGCAGCCGCAAAACTTCTCCGCGAGCGACTTGATTAGCGCCTCTTGCTGAAGGATTTCTTTGATTTTCTCCGGGAGCGTCAATAGGTCCTTCACGAGCACGTCATATTGAACCGCTGTGATTTTTTCGAGCTTTTCGGCCATGTACAGCGCCAACATGTAAACGACGCTCAGCTGCGTGCTGTAGGCCTTCGTCGTGGCCACGGCTATCTCCGGGCCCGCCCACGTGTACAAAACGTCGTCCGAGGCGCTCGCGATGGAGCTTCCCACGACATTCACGATGGACAAAACCTTCGCGCCGAGCGATTTCGCCTCCCTGAGGGCCGCCAACGTGTCCGCGGTCTCCCCCGACTGGCTTATCGCGAGCACCAAAACATTCTCGTCGATTATCGGCTCCATGTAGCGAAACTCCGAGGCAACCTCGATCTCGACCGGCTTTCTGAGCATTTTTTCAAAGATGTACTTGGCCACATAGCCCACATGATACGCCGAGCCGCACGCCAAAATGCATATTTTGCTTATGTTTTCAAGCTCTTCTCGAGTAAAATCGACGCCCTCCAGCACGATTTTGCCATCCTTCACGCGCGGCTTGACTGTATCTAAAATCGCCTTTGGCTGCTCCATAATTTCCTTGAGCATGAAGTGCTCATAGCCTGATTTCTCTGCCACAGAAATATCCCAATCAACATGACAAACCGGCTTTGCAACAGCGTTTTTATGCTCATCATAAATCGCTACGCTGTCACTTTTGATAACTGCAAATTCGCCGTCGTCCAAGCGGATAATGTCCTTAGTACGCGAGATTATCGCCGTAACGTCCGATGCGATGAAGTTTTCGCCCTCACCCAGGCCAATGATAAGCGGGCTAGCTTTTTTCACAGCGATAAGTTCATCCGGTCGCTCGGCGCAAATAATTCCCAGCGCGTATGAACCCTCGATTTTTCGCACAAGCCGCTCGACAGTGCTCAAAATATCGCCGTCATAATAAACCTCGAGCAGCTGCGCGACAACCTCGGTATCCGTGTCGGAGCTGAAGCTAACGCCGGCCTGAAGCAGCTCCTCTTTTATCGCGATGTAGTTCTCGATGATGCCATTATGTACCACAGCGAACTTGCCCGAGCGGCTCACATGCGGGTGCGAGTTTCTTTCCGAGGGCTTACCGTGCGTCGCCCAACGTGTGTGTCCGATACCCAAATTTCCACTCAAGCTGTCCATACTTTCAAGCTTATCGCTGAGCACCTGAAGTTTACCGTTTGCCTTCACGACCTCAACATTTGCCCCATTATGCACCGCGACCCCAGCCGAGTCATAGCCGCGATACTCCAGCTTCTTCAATCCATTCAGCAGCAACGGCGTCGCCTGAGCATAGCCAACATAGCCGACAATCCCGCACATATTAACTCCTCCCACAAGCTCACAACATGAAATTATATAATCCATCATATCACGAAACGTGCCATTCGGTGATGATTTTCTTCAATGAAATTTATTTTTGTTGCATAAATTATAGCACAACATGAGCTTTACTGGCAAGATTGCAGTAGATACGTGAGTGCGGGAGTGCCCTAATCGAGCATCTAGCGGCCGCGAGACCGTCTGATTAGGGCACTCACAATGTCATATCTCATCATCCTCTTAAGATTTATTTAGCAAATCATTTAATAAAACAAAACAAAAAAACACCCCTCAACACTGTTGAAAGATGTTCTGCTTTGTTTTATAAACTTGTCAGCCGCGCCTGCCGAACCATATCCTCGACGACAATATCGAAAATCTCACCGAGTGACGCGCAATATTCAAGCACTTTCCAGGGCTCATTCGTGTGGAAATGAATCTTAATTAAATGCTCATCGCCAACGACCAGCAAGCAGTCTCCTTCGAAGTTGGCCTTAAAGTACTCATTTACAGCGTCCTCGTTGAGATTCTTGCCTTCAAGGAGCAGCTGCACATCGTATTTGTATTGCAGCATTAGTTCTCCTCGGAAAGCTGCGCCTGCTCTTCCTCGAGGCTGTCCATGTCGCTCCTCGAGACCTCCTGCAGGGCCTTCATCGAGAGGCTAACTCTGTGCTTATCGAAATCAACGTCGGTGATCATAACCTTGACCGTATCGCCGATGGACAACGCATCCGCGGCTTTCTCGATTCTCTTGTCGGAAATTTGCGAGATATGAATAAGACCATCAATGCCCGGCAAAATCTTCGCGAAGGCACCAAACTCGGTCAAGCCGACAACCGTCGCATCAACGATTGATCCAATCGGGAAGTCATTCTTCAAACGCTCCCAAGGATTGTCCTCAGCGCGCTTGTAGCCCAGAGAGATTCGCTTTGCGTCTCTGTCGAAGCCCTTAATCGTGACCTCAACTTCGTCGCCGATAGCCAAAACCTCGGACGGATGCTTAATTCTGTCCCAGGACAACTCCGAGATGTGAACCATGCCATCAATCGGGCCGAGACCAATGAACGCGCCATATTGCGTGAAGGACTTTACAACGCCCTTGCGAACCTCGCCGATAACGAGCTCATCGAAGAACTTCTCAACTTCGGCCTTTCGTGCGTCGTTGAGTACCGAACGAATCGAGCCAACAGCTCTTCTACGCTTTGTGTTGACCTCAATGATTCTGAATTGAACCTCTTGGCCTTTCAAGTTCTCAAGCGGCTCATCCTTTGATGCCGTGGCCAAGGATGCTGGAATAAACACCTTAATGCCGCTTGTTGAGGCCAAAACGCCACCGTTAACGACGTCAACGACCTTGCCGGTAAGTACGGTGCTGTTCTCATGCGCCTCGATGACCGCATTAAAGCCATTCACAGCATCCACGCGCTTTTTCGAGAGCATTATCGTACCATCCTGATCATTCGTGCGCATAATTAAAAGCTCAATCTCGTCGCCAATCTTAACAATATCCTCAGGTTTTGCATTCGGGTCGTTCGAGAGCTCCGAAGCCGGAATAAATCCAGCTTGCTTGCGTCCAACATCAACGTAAACCTCATTCGGTGCGATGCCAACCACAATTCCTTTCACTTTCTCGTCGTTATTGAGGGTCTTTAATGATTCTTCCAGCATCTGCTCGAAGTTCATCTCCTCGCCCCCGTTTGCTTGACCTGCCTTCAACATATCCTCCATTTTTTGTTTAACCTCCTCTATGATATTAGCTGGAGTGGATGCACCAG
>JAZQMR010000129.1:0-5257 GCA_045543505.1 Acutalibacteraceae bacterium
GCACGATTTGCCCGAAAAAACTACTGCTATTCGAAGAGTCTGCAGATGATTAAGTACTCTCTTTTGCTGTTTATGCATAGGGATTTTATCGAATGTATGAAAATTTAGCAATGCCTCTTTTGGCTCAATATTTTTCGCAAACTTTCGAGTCCAGTACAGTCACATATTTTTTCTAATTCCCAGAATCCACCCGAATGATCGGCCACTGTCTCACTACAAATATAATTTTATCGCTTGCCTTTTTACGTCATCGCAAGCCCCCCTATTGCTGCCTTTTTTAGGGGCTGGCGTATATACTTTTCCGAAGACTTTGCATTTGTATTTTTGTCTACCGGCCGCTGTTTTTCCAGCTTTTATTTGCTTCTTTTCGTTGCTACATGTCTTACATTTCATAGAGCGGGGATATCATAAATGTTTCTATAGGGCACCTCCCATCTAAAACTTAATCTTGACACCTTCAAACTTGTGGGGTATAATGTCCGTGTAACGTGTGAGTACAAGACCTCTGCCGGTCGGCGGATGGGAGGGATATAGATGTCGGAAATTAAAATAAAAGAAAACGAATCTTTGGATAGTGCTCTCAGGCGCTTTAAGCGGCAATGCTCGAAAGCGGGCGTTATCGCGGAGGTTCGCAAGCGTGAGGCCTATGAAAAACCCTCCGTTCGTCGTAGAAAAAAGTCTGAGGCTGCTAGAAAACGTAAATATTAATTTCGACTTGTAAAGGCGGGCTTTTGGCCCGCTTTTATTGACTTTAACGAAGGAGTTAGCAAATTGAGCTATTTTTGCCCGACTATTTGTGTGAACAAGGTAACCGACATCGACAATGCTTTGTTGCAAAGCTATGAAATAGAAGCTATTTTATTAGATATTGACAACACTCTATCTCCTCACCATACTAACGATCCTTTCGATGGTGTTAAAGAATGGCTTGATGAAATAAAAAAACTAAAGATTAAATTGTTAATATTGACAAATCGCAGCAAAATTCAAAGTGTAGATTGCTTTGCAAAAAAGCTTAATCTTGAGTACGTAGCGAATGCCAACAAGCCGTTTAAATCTGGCTTTAATCGGGCAATCTCAATGCTAAACCTTCCTCGCGAAAACATCCTTTTGGTTGGCGACCAAATTTTCACAGATATTTTGGGTGCAAATATCGCCGGCATAAAATCCGCCTTAGTGGCGCCTCAAGACAAAAGTGAGTCGCTTTTCATAAAAATTAAACGACTTTTTGAGATGCCATTTCGTAAGAAAATGCGATACAATGAGAAAAGGATTGCTAAAAAATGAAAAAAATTATGGTATTGCTGGGGCCAAATTTAAACATGGTCGGCCAACGAGAGATCGCTATTTATGGCAACGAAACCGCAGATGAAATTAATGCTCAAATTAAAGAAAAAGCCCGTCAAATCGGCGTGGAGTGCGAGATTTTTCAGTCGAATTGGGAAGGCGCGTTGATGGACAAAATTCATGAATCGACCTGCAGCGTGAATGGAATCATAATTAACGCGGGCGCGCTGACGCACTACAGCATCGCCCTGAGAGATGCGCTCGCGACTGTGAGTGCGCCGTGCATCGAAGTTCACATGACAAACATTTATGCAAGAGAGGAATTTCGCAGAAACTCCATTTTGGCTGATGTTTGTATAGGGCAAATTTGCGGTTTTGGCAAGAATAGTTATCTCTTGGCGCTCGAGGCAATGCGTAATTTAATCTGAAGGAGTCGGGCTTTATGGTCGACAAAATCTCTAAGCTGATAGAAAAAATCCCTCTCAAAACTGGGCAATCCGCGCTTATTACGTCACCGGTCAATAGGCGTTATCTTTCCGGATTTAAATCTAGCAATGGCTGGATTTTCATAACCCCAGACGAAAGCTATTTGTTTGTTGACTTTAGATATTATGAACCCGCAAAAAAGCAAGTTAGTGGTTTAAATATTGCTTTAGCTTCGGACTTCAAGGCCGATTTGCTCAAAATCGCGCGTAAACACCAAGTTGAAACGGTTTTAATAGAAAATGATGGAATAACTCTATCGGAGGCCTTAAAGGTAGAAAAATGGCTAAAAGAAGGCCATATAGCTTTAAACCAACAAAATGTCCTCGATAAAGCACTTTATTCGCTTCGAGCCCCAAAAACACCAATTGAGATAGGAAACGTAAAAATAGCCCAAGAAATTGCTGAAAAGGCACTTAGGAAACTTTTCCCACTAATAAGGCCTGGAGTAACCGAGAAAGAGCTTGCCTTTGAACTAGAGTTTTTGCTGCGAAAAGAAGGCGCAGAGGCGATTGCTTTCGATTTAATCGTCGCGAGTGGAAAAAACAGCGCAATACCTCATGCGGAGCCGTCTGATAAGCCGATTGAAGTAGGCGATTTCGTAACGATAGATATGGGCGCTGTGTACGGCGGATATCACAGCGACATGACGCGAACAGTGGCCGTCGGGGCTATTTCCGATGAGCAGCTTCGGGTTTATAATGTCGTTCTAGAGGCGCAAAAAATGGCCATAAACGCGGTCAGACCAGGAATTCCTTGCAAAGATATTGATGCCATTGCGAGAAATTTTATTGCCGAAAGTGGTTACGCAAATTGCTTTGGGCATGCTTTGGGACATGGTGTCGGCTTAGAAATTCACGAGAAACCATTTTTATCCAAGCGTTCTGAGGATATCTTGCAGCCAGGCATGATAATCACAATCGAGCCGGGAATTTACCTCGCAAATGCCTTTGGAGTGCGCATTGAAGACATGTTGCTGGTAACCGCGAATGGCCATGAAAACCTAACTGCAATCGAGAAAGAATTGATAATTTTATAAGGAGTCTGCGATGAACAAAGTCATGAAAGAGCGCCTTCTGCTTATAACTTATGCCATAGCGATATTTTTCACCTTCAAAAACATCAACATATTTTGGGGCGTTATTGGTAAAATCACAATGCTGCTAATGCCATTTATATACGGTTTCGCGATAGCATATGTGGTAAATTGGCCGACACAATTTTTTTCGAGGAAATTGTACTCAAAGCACTTCGACAACAAAAAAACAACCAAAGTTCTGTCTATAACATCAGCGTATTTGTTGGTCTTTGGCGTTTGCGCGCTATTTTCCGTGATAATTGTTCCGCAACTTATATTGAGTGTAAATCAACTTGTTGCGAACGCGGATAATTACATAGCTTCGTTTAAGTCATTTATTGAAGACGTCGTAACCCTACTGCACATTAAAAACTTTGCGCAAATAGAAAAACTCACGGAAAAAGCCTTCGATTTCATCAGCAACGAGGCCTTTTTAACACGAGTTTTCGACGCCATGAAAAACTTTGCACTTGTAACCTATAATTGGGTAATCGGCATTATCATATCGTTTTACTTCACTTTTAACAAAGAAGATTTGTTGCGAAAATTGGGCAAAATGTCAAAAGTTTGTTTAAATAAAAACCTATATAAAAACGCAACAGATGTTTTAAGCATGTCGCACAATGTATTTGGACAGTTTCTTATAGGCAAAATAATCGACTCATTTATTATCGGCGTTTTGTGCTTCATTGGAACAACATTTTTAGCCATACCATATTCGCTTCTAATCAGCGTGGTTGTTGGACTCACCAATGTTATTCCATTTTTTGGACCGTTCCTCGGCGCAATCCCTTGCATATTAATTTTACTCGTCATAAACCCTGTTAAAGCGCTCTGGTTTGCAATTTTCATATTAATTTTGCAGCAAATTGACGGAAACATAATCGGACCAAAGATTTTAGGCAACTCCGTAGGAATTTCAGCAATATTCATAATGTTTAGCGTAATTTTAGGCGGGGGACTATTTGGAGTGCCTGGCATGATTTTAGGTGTACCAGTCTTTGTAGTGCTTTACAATTTAGCAGCAACCTTTGTGAAAAAAAGAGAGAAAGATGTCGCCATTGTTGAGTAGGCGGCGTCTTTTTTAGATATATCTCAAACCAAAAGCCTCTTTGCGACAAAAACTACATCAGATTTAAGCGATAATTAAACGCAGAATCCGCTTTGTCTGGAGGTCGATATGAGGCAAACCATATACATAGACGTTCTAATCTCGATAAACCTTTTCATCAACTACTTTTTGCTGCTGACAGTCGCCAAGATTTTAAACATGGCGCCTGCGCGAAAACGGTTCATTTTTGCAGCGCTAATTGGAAGTTTATTTTCGCTGGTCATATTATTACCGCCAATAAACGGCTTGCTGTCGGCAGTTATTAAGCTTGCGATGTCTGCATTAATTGTGCTTGCAGCATTTGGATTTATCTCTCTAAAGGCTTTTCTAAGAAATATCGCAACTTTTTTTGGCGTTAATTTTATTTTTGGTGGCGTAATTTTTTGCCTATGGTATTTTGTCGCACCAAAAGGCATCTTGCTTAACAACAACATAATTTATTTTAACATATCGCCGATATTTTTGGTGATTATTACACTTGTAGCCTACTTGATAATACGCGCGATGAAAATTTTCACCGGCGCGCGAGAAATTTCCTCGCTAAGTTACGAAATATTTATACGAGCCAATGGAAAAACAGTTGCGCTAAAATCCAAAGTGGACACCGGAAACACGCTAAAAGAGCCATTTTCTGGCGTTCCAGTTGTTGTCGCTAGCTATAAGTCCGTTGAAAGTCTAGCTCCGACGGCGATAAAAGCGCAATTTTCCTTACATAGTAAAAATCTTTCTTGGCAAAACATATGTGCTAGTGACGGGCTTAAAAATATTCGACTTATCCCGTTTAAGACAGTCTCCGGAGATGGCTTATTCCCGGCATTTAAGGCGGATTTTATTGAGATTTATGGCGAAAAAAAAGAGGCTTACATTGCAGTTTGCAACGAAAAAATATTTAATGATGGGTATCAGGCTTTGATCGGCGCCGAGCTCATCGAGTAGAGGAGTAATCATGACAAACTTTACAAAAAAAATCAGAATTTACATGCTAAAAGTCCTTTGGAAATTAAACCTCATCGAAGGCATTCACTATATAAATGGCTCAGAAACGCTGCCGCCGCCCTTAACCAAGGCGCAAGAGCTCAAGATCATGTCCGACATACAGCGCGGTATTTACGGCGCGCGAGAGCCGCTTATCACACACAACTTGCGTCTGGTTGTGTACATCGCGAAAAAGTTTGACTCAACCGGAGCGAACGTTGAGGACCTAATTTCCATTGGAACAATCGGGCTCATCAAGGCCGTTAACACGTTTTGCCCGGAGAAGAATATCAAGCTCGCGACGTATGCCTCCAGGTGCATCG
>JAZQMR010000130.1:0-1833 GCA_045543505.1 Acutalibacteraceae bacterium
TGGATCGATACGCAAGCTTTAAGAAATTTTGGCGCACCGACTACGAAAACGGGAAAATTATCGTCGCGGACCGCTATACGACCTCGAACGCGGTATATCAGCTTTGTCGGCTGGACAAGCGCCTCTGGAGCGACTACCTGGCCTGGCTGGAGGATTATGAGTACTGCAAGCTCGAGTTGCCGCGGCCCGACTTGGTCATCTACTTGGACATGCCGATAGAGGTGTCTCAACTGCTAATGTCGCAGCGGTATCACGGCGACGACTCGCAAAAGGACCTTCACGAGAAGAACGTCGATTTCTTGAGGAAGTGCCGGGAGGCCGCGATACATACGGCGGAAAAGCTAAATTGGCAAGTAATTCCTTGCAGCGAGGGCGGCTTACCTAAGAAAGTCGAAATAATAAGTGCGGCGATCGAGGACATCCTCTCGCGGCACGCGTGGTGAGGCAGGCTTATGCGGGAGATTGAAAAATGAGCGATGTAAATAATTTTGATAGCAGAAGGAAAAAAGTCCAGGAGTTCGAGGTGACCATCGACGACGCCGGCGACGAGAAGGCCGCGATGGAGGATCTGATGAGCTACAGCGAAGGGGCGAGGGAAAAACTGAATATGAGTACAAAAAGAAGTTCGCGAAAGTTTAAAAGAGCTAAGAAGTCGCCGAAGAATGCTAAATTTTTTCGTTCAATTTGGCTTTTCATGATTGCTGCCATTTGCGTTATGTTGGGTCAATTCGTGATCTTCGGCACGCTCGATATGTTGGCCATCACGCGGAACGATGCGGTGGTTTCCATCGAGATTCCTAAGGGTGCTGGCAAAAACGAAGTCGCGAACATCCTTCACAAAAATGACGTCATTAAGCAGCCGACGTTTTTCAAGCTTTATTTGCTCTTCACCAAGGGTTCGAAAAAGTTCATTCCCGGCAGCTTCGAGATAAAAACGAACCTTGACTACGAGGCCACAATAAATTATTTGCGCTCGAACGTGAACCGCCTTGACTCGGATGTTGTCGATGTGACCATCCCCGAAGGCAAGAACATCATGGAGATCGCGAGCATCCTCGAGAAAAACGAGATTTGCTCAGAGGAGGAGTTCCTCAAGGCGTGCAAGTCGTCGAGCGAGTTCGACAAGGACTTCAGCTTCCTCAAGGAGGCCAAGACCGCGGACGTAATATATCGCCTCGAGGGGTACCTTTTCCCGGACACCTACACCTTCTACAAGAGCGTGGAGCCGCGCACTGTGCTTCGGAAAATGCTCAACAACTTCAACAATAAGGTAAGCAAGAAGCTGTTAATCGACGAATCGAACGAGAAAGTCAGCGTTAAGACCCTTGCCGAGAGAAAAAATCTCCCGCTTGCCGATGTCATAAACTTGGCTGCGATGGTTCAAGCGGAGGCCTCCAATGACGCCGATATGCCTGGAATCGCCGCGGTACTTAGTAACCGCCTTGCCACGAAGAAAACTGGCGGAATCTCCTCCTTTGGCGATGCTATAAATGGTTGCCTCGGGGTCGATGCGACGGTCTGGTATCCCTACAGGAGCCGCGATAAGGTGCCGCAAAATATGCGCGATAGCTACGAAAGCACCTACGACACGTACAAGTTTAGCGGCTTGCCCAAGGGCCCGATTTGCAACCCTGGTATGACTGCGATCGAGACTGTATTGAGCCACAAGCCGACACAAAATTACTTCTATTGCCACGACAAGGACGGCAAAACCTACTACGCGAAGACCTTCGCCGAGCACAGCGTCAACCTGCGCAAGGCCGGCCTGAACTAGCTTAATACGGAGTGCCGTAAGCAGGTTGCTATCCGCGGCGGCGCCGCGAGGCGCCGAAG
>JAZQMR010000131.1:0-4137 GCA_045543505.1 Acutalibacteraceae bacterium
CCTAACTTCTCCGCAACGAATAAGTTCGCTCATCAGCAACCTTTATGAAAGCTAACAGTCCAAATGACGATATCATGCTTGAGCCGCCGAGGCTGACAAACGGCAACGTAACGCCGGTTAACGGGAGCAAGTCGGTCGTACCGAAGATGTGCAACGCCGCTTGAAAGACCAACATACTTGCGGCCGCGCAGGCTGCAATGGAGTAAAACGTCGAGCGACTTCTTGTGCTTTGCGAGTGCGAATAGAACGAAAGCCCAGCGAGAGTTAGCGCGATTATAACCGCAAGGACAAGGCCAAACTCCTCGCAAACCAGGCCAAACATCAAATCGCCGGTGGCCGCAAATATATTCTTCAAATGGCCGTTCCCGACGCCCACACCCAGCAGGCCGCCACTCGCGCTATACGTCAGCACGCGAGTTTGCTGGTAACCGAGGTCATTGGCGTGCTCCCAAACGTGCCCCCAGGCGGCGAAGCGATCCTTTATGTACGGCTTGAAGGTCAGAATTATGAACAGGCCTATCGCGGCGGCGGAGCAGGATAAAATCAGTGTGCGAAAGCTGCCGGAACGCATGAAGGCAATTATCAAAAAAGTGACGAAGAAGACGCAGGCGGTCCCAAAATCCTTCATAAGGAAAAGCGAGCCGATGCAAATAATGGAAAAAACGATAAATCCCGATAGGCTCTTCGTCGTTTGCAGCTCATCGAGAGTCGCCGCACCAACGAAAATGAAAGCTATTTTTATGAACTCCGACGGCTGAATCGAAAACGATGCTATTTTTATCCAGTTCCTGGCGCCGTTCACCTCTTTTGCAAGGACTAAATTTACTGCAAAAAGTGCGATGGCCAAAAGCCCGATTAAGATTCTCAACTTGCTCACGATGTCGGGGTTTTGGATGAACCAAATTATCGCGCAAAAAAGAAGCATTCCGGCGGCAATCGAGGCCAATTGTATGAAGCTTTCCTCCAGGTTGGCGTGACTTATCAAGGTTAACCCGATGCCAGAGAGGAAGATTGCGAGGGTTTCGAGCTCGAAGGTGCAGCGCTTGAATAGCCTTGTTGAGATGAGAAAAAATAGCCACGCAACTAGCAAAAACAACGCCATTGGCGCCAACGGCAGCAAGTTAAAGTCTCGCATCTCGAGTAGCGGTTGAGCGCCCGCTACGAGGAAAAACAACGTCACGAGAAACAGCTTGCGCGCCGGCCGGATTGTCTTAGCTTTTGCTTGCGGCTCGTAGCTTGAGGAAATTTCTCGCGAGTCGGCAGCCTTGCGCAATGTGAGTGTAGTCCGGCCAAAAGATATCGTATCGTTCAAGTTGAGCTTGGTTTTATTTTTTATTTTCTCGCCATTGACTGACACGCCGTTCTTAGAATGCGTATCCGAGATGAACCAGCCATCCTTGCGCCGAAAAAGCACCGAGTGGTTGCGCGACATCGTGCTATCGTCAATTACAATGTCGCAATTTTTGCCGCGTCCGATGCTATTCTCCCAGTAAAAAACAGGAAATTCTTGCTTTGTGCTGTTATTTTGCAATATGACAAGCGTAGCCCGCCCGCGCCGATGATTTCGCATAGACGCAAAGCAGCAAATCACGATGAGAACGCCCAGCACGCACAGCACTATTCTCACCAAAAGCGCCACTAACACAATTGTAGGTATGTTCATTTGCCCTCACTTTTTCAATGCTCAACTTTCAACTTAACTCGACCTGTTAAATGTAATTTTAGCATAAAGTCGCGGTGAGAGGAACTTTGTGTACATGTCAGCTTCTGCCTAACAAGGTTTAAGCGACAAATTGACGAGATTTTGGATATATGTAGAGGAGTGGCCTAAGCAGGCAGCTAAAAACACCGCGAGGCGCCGAAGGCCCGCAGGGGCTTCGGCCAGCCCCGAGATCAACAAAGTTGAGCTCTGGGCCACAAAGAAAATATTATTTTCTTTGGCCTCGCGGCCCGCGTAGATTCTTCTCAAAAAGCTTTCCAGTAGGGCACTCCATATATGTTGACGAAAGGCAAGTTAAAACTATCGCAAGCTTTTTTTGATTTGAATTCTTATTCGATTTTGAGATGGGATGGTGTTTCCTTAGTTTTACTGGTTGTAATAGTTAGGAGTAAAATCTGTTGTGCCTTTTTGTTTAATATATGACTTGAGTTAACAACGTTGACTATATAAATTTACTCGATACTTTTGGAGCTCTTTTATTTGACAAGCAAAAAAACCTACATTACAATGTATTTAATGTGTCTCCGTAGCTCAGTAGGATAGAGCAACTGCCTCCTAAGCAGTAGGTCGGACGTTCGAATCGTCTCGGGGACGCCAAAAGTTTTATCCAAGTTGCACTACGCCTCGTGGCTTATTTTTGTACAACAATTCAATAAAAACACATTGTTTCTAACAAAAGCGTTGTAAGCTTTTATATATTCAATAGAGTTCTGTACATAGACAACCGTTAAGTATTTAACCATTTGCAAACTTTTCGAACAGCAGCAGGTCTTTCGGACCAATCTGGCGAAATAATGGCGTAGAAGTTGATTTGTGCGCTCGATGGGTATATGCGCGTGCTTTTTTCTCGAGTTCCGATTTTGAAACCCGGAAAGCAGTTTCGTAGCGCGGGCTACCACTGTTCAAAACTAGATATTTTTTATGTACTAAACGCGCTGGCGTCTTTTGCGTTGATTCTATACAGTTTTTGAGCGTTTTTTATTCGCTTTATAATGGGTGCGTAGTCGACTTTAAGCAATTTTTCGATTTGCCTGATTTTTGATGTGTCAGCAATAAGAGGAATTTATTTTATGTTTTTTGTGCTCTTCCAATACTCCTCAAACGCTTGCTCGTTCTTGTTTTGGCCTGGAAAATAGTAATTTTTGTCGGCAAGTGCGTCGGGTAAATACTGTTGCGCCACCCAGTGATGTGGGTACTCGTGCGGGTACAAGTAGAACTGGCCTTTTTGCTGCGCGTCGTTGCCGTCGTAGTGCTTATTTTGCAAGTGCCGCGGAAACGGAAAAACTTTTCCGTCGGCGATGTCAGCAGTTGCCGCATTTATGGCGTTGTAGGCCGAGTTAGACTTTGGAGCCAAGCTAACCATAAGCACGGCGTCCGCGAGGGGGATGCGCGCCTCTGGGAGGCCGACCTGCATAGCGATGTCCACGCACGCCTTCACGATGGGGATAACTTGCGGATAGGCAAGGCCGACATCCTCGCAGGCGCAAACCATCAATCGTCGGCAGGCCGAAATCAAGTCTCCGCTGGAGATAAGCCGAGCCAAGTAATAGATGGCCGCATCTGGGTCGGAGCCACGCATGGACTTTTGAAAGGCCGAGAGCGTATCGTAGTGCTCGTCGCCGGACTTGTCGTAGCGGATGTTGCCGGAGAAATTCAGCTGCGCGGCCACCTCAAAGGGAATAGCCTTAACGCTATCTTTCGAGGCAACTGACAAATTGCACAATTCAAGGAAATTTATCGCGCGGCGAACGTCTCCGGCAGCGAGAGTCGCGATGTAGGCCAAGGTTTTCTCATCGACGTCGATGCTAATTTTTTCTTCATCCTCGATGAACTTCACGGCGCGAAGGAGCGCTTTTTTTATTTCCTCGACCGGCACCGACTTGAACTCAAACACGGTCGAACGGCTTAAAATCGCGCTGTATATGTAAAATGCGGGGTTCTCCGTCGTCGATGCAATCAGCGTGATTTTGCCGTTCTCGAGGAACTCGAGCAGGGTTTGCTGCTGCTTCTTGTTGAAGTACTGAATCTCGTCGAGGTACAGCAAAATACCGTTTGGCGCCGAGAATGTGTCGATTTGCGCAATGATATCTTTTATGTCGGAGGTCGAAGCGGTTGTCGCGTTCAACTTGAACAACTTTCGATTCGTTTTTTGTGCTAGAATTTTCGCGAGGGTTGTTTTTCCGACACCAGATGGTCCATAAAAAATCAAATTTGGAATAGTTCCAGAGTCAATAATGTTGCGCAAAAGCTTGCCTTTGTCAAGCATATGCGCTTGCCCTACCACGTCTTCCAGCGCGGTCGGACGGAGCCTATCTGAGAGAGGTGCTGCCATATGAATTTCCTTTCGTTGCGTTTGGAATGCGCTTTTTGAGGTTTTTGCTTTTGTTTAGTAGTTCAGCGCGGGCCGCGAGGCCAAA
>JAZQMR010000132.1:0-1509 GCA_045543505.1 Acutalibacteraceae bacterium
GGAAAACCAGAAAGGCACAGCGCGCCGGTGAGGCTGCCGTTGAGCCGGTTTACACCATGGCAGACGCCGAAGCCGCAATTGCAAAGCTGCGCCCCTGCTCCTATGGCGTTGAAACTCAGATAGCCGAAGGCGTTGTCATCCGTTTCACCGATGCCGGTCACCTCATGGGTTCGTCGAGTATTGAAATCTGGCTGACCGAGGGCGGCATCACCAAGAAAGTTGTGTTCTCCGGTGACATCGGCAACACGAACCAGCCTCTGATCAACGACCCCGTGTTCATCGACGCGGCGGACTATGTTATCACCGAATCCACTTACGGCGACCGCAACCACGAAACGGGCGACGTTAACAACATCCAGTATCTTGCCAACTGCCTGCAGCGCACCTTTGACCGCGGCGGCAACGTTGTCATTCCCTCCTTCGCCGTCGGCAGGACGCAGGAGATACTCTATTTCATCAGAAAAATCAAAGTTGACGGACTCGTTACCGGGCACGGCGACTTCCCCGTTTATGTTGACAGCCCTCTCGCAAATGCCGCAACAAGCATCTTCCTGCAGTGCGACAACGTCTATTTCGATGACGAGGCACGCGAACTTATTGAGGCAGGCATCAACCCGCTGATGAGTCCCGGACTCAAGGTAAGCGTATCGAGCGAGGAGTCCAAGCAAATCAACTTCGACAAAACCCCCAAGGTCATCATTTCCGCATCCGGCATGTGCGAGGCCGGCAGAATTCGCCACCACCTCAAGCACAATCTCTGGCGTCCGGAGAGCATGATACTCTTTGTCGGTTACCAGGCAAACGGTACGCTGGGCCGCCTCATACGCGACGGCGCGCAGAAGGTTAAACTCTTCGGCGAGGAAATCAGCGTTCACGCCGAGGTGACCTACCTCCCCGGCAAGAGCGGTCACGCCGATAAGCAGGGCCTTATCAACTGGGTAACCGCATTCAAAACTAAACCCTCCATGGTATTTGTCAACCACGGCGAAGACGAGGTCTGCGCCTCCTACGCTAAGCTCTTGCACGACGAATACGGCCTCGAAACGTTCGCACCGTACAGCGGAACAAGCTACGACCTTGCAAAGGGCGAATTTGTTGAGATAACACAGGGCATCTCCATTGTAAAGGCGCCCAAGGCAAAGAGCACTAAGAGCAGGGTTTCTCCCGCTTTCCGCAATCTCGTCGCAGCCTGCGAGCGCCTGCTTGCTATCGCAAAGCAGCTTGAAGGCATCCCCAACAAGGAGCTTTCCAAATTCGCCGGACAGATCACTTCGCTGGCAGACAAAATGGGCAAGTGGGTTAAGAAATAAAGTTTGCGCCAAGCAAAACAGCTCATTGCCTAAGCAATGAGCTGTTTTACTTGGTGCTCCAGCAGGGACAGCGACTCGCTTCGCTCCCTGCATTAAGCGCCCCTAAGTCGCTTTGCTCCAAGGGGCGCTAAATCGAACCCGCCAGGGTTCTCGCCCCGACTTGGCCAAAATAAAAACAAGTCGGTCGTAGCCATGTCGT
>JAZQMR010000133.1:0-3952 GCA_045543505.1 Acutalibacteraceae bacterium
CGCCGAATGCCAACAGGGCATTCGGCCAGCCCGGAACTCAACTATGTTGAGCTCTGGGCCACAACGAAAATAAACATTTATTTTCGTTGGCCTCGCGGCCCGCGCAGAGCTACCACATAAAATCAAAAAACAAAAGGCCGGGATTATTCCGGCTTTTTTAATTCATACAATCAACTCGCCTTGACATTCGTCGCGAAAGACGGCCGTAAGTTTTGTTGCAACTATTTGCGACTGAAGATCCTCCTCAACCTTCATTTTAACAGGCGTGTAATTTCTTGTATGTCCGAGCCAGAAGCCATCTGAATCCTGCTGCTCGAACAAGACTGGCTCGACTCGTCCAACCTGAGTGTTTAGGAAATATCGCCTACTTTCTTCTACGGCGGCAAGCATCACTTGACTTCGTTGTTTTTTTACATCTGGATGCACTTGATTCTCGAAAGTAGCCGCTCTGGTTCCGGTTCTTATCGAATAGGCAAACACATGAACCTTTGCGAAGCCGACTTTTTTCACAAAGTTTAAGGACTGGTCGAATTCTTCAGCGGTCTCTCCAGCAAAGCCAACCATCACGTCCGTTGTGAGGGCAACATTTTCGAAGTACTCCCGGAGTTTTTTGACAATTTCATAGTACTCCGCGGAGGTGTAGTGGCGGTTCATCCTCTTTAAGGTCGCATCGCAGCCGCTTTGCAACGACAGATGAAAGTGCGGACACAACTTCTCTTGCTTTGCGAGCCGTTTAATCGTATCTTTGTCTAAATATTCCGGCTCGAGAGATCCCAATCGCACACGCTCAATGCCATCGATAGCGCAAATAGTCTCAACGGCATCGCAAAGGGTAAGCCCCAGGTCCGTGCCGTAGGCCGAGAGATTTATGCCAACGAGGACAACCTCCTTGTAGCCGTTCCTTGCGAGAGCTTGAACCTCAGCGGCAATGTCCTCGAGTGGCCGAGAGCGCACACGACCGCGAGCGTACGGAATGATGCAGTACGAGCAAAATCGATTGCAGCCGTCCTCGATTTTCACAAAGGCCCTCGTGCGCTCCTCGAAGGTGCTGATCGAGGTTTGAGTGAATCTTTCATCGCTTTTAAAGGGTCTAATATCCGTGATTTTCTGGCGTGTAGAGTTAAACTTCGAGACGTTCTCAAAGACTGGGGTTTTATTTGCATTACCGAGGATAATATCAGCTTTAGTAAGTTGAGACATTTTATCATGGACTGTTTGCGACGGACGTTCAATCGCGGTTTTAGCAAACTCTTTATCACTTTCAAATGGCCTAATATCCGTGATTTTCTGGCGTGTAGAGTCAAGACTCGTGACTTTTTCGAGGATTTGAGTTTTATTTGCGTTACCGAGAATAATATCAGCTTTAGTAAGTTGAGACAATTTATCTGGGACGGCTTGCGACGGACATTCAATCGCGGTTTTAGCAAACTCTTCATCACTTTCAAAAGGCCTAATATCTGTGCTTTTCTGACGAGAAGAGGCTAGCTCCGTGACTTTCTCAAGGACTTGAGTTTTATTTGCGTTACCGAGAATAATGTCAGCTTCAGCCAATTGAGACATTTTCTCAGGAAAGGCTTGCGGTAGACAGCCAACAAGGGCAATTATCGCAGATGGATTTTCTTTTCGCAGCTTATGTAGGGTTTTGCGGACTTTTTTGTCACTTTCGGCTGTGACGGTGCACGAGTTGATTATTATAACGTCAGCGACTTTGGCGTCGGTTGCCTTCTCGTAGCCTGCTCGACAAAAGGTCTCCCAAATAGCCTGCGACTCATATTGGTTAACCTTGCAGCCCAAAGTTGATATAAAAATTTTCACGAATTTCATCCTTTTTTAAGTGCTTTAAGAGAATTTGCCCGTTTTTGACCTAAAATCGCCGGTTTGCCTTGACCCCAAAAAGGCATCCTGGTACCATATGAGTATAGCACTTTTGTTTGACTTTGGGAGGTTCAAAATGTATAAAGAGGACATTTTATTGTCTGACATCGAGACGGTCAAGAAATTCGTGGCGTTCGCAAATCAGTATGAGTTCCCGGTGACGCTCTTCTCCGAGAAATACATAGTTAACGGAAAGTCAATCATGGGAATTTTCGGCCTAGATTTGTCCAAGCCCTTGCAAATCGAGATTTCAGAGGATTGTCCGGCCGACTTCAAGGATAAATTAAAAGAATTCCAAGTAACAGCAAAAGCAGTTTGATTAAAAATTTTACATAAAAATTAAAGCCCTTGCAGGAGTATCTGTGAGGGCTTTTGTTTATTGTCTGGCCAATCAAGTCTATTCTACACGCGCATTAAGCCTGAGAGTATCCCAAACGAAGAAAGATCGTTTTTATCTAGCTGCACGCGGCCACGAGGCCAAAGAAAATAATGGTTAAAACCCAACCTTTTCGCAAGCATCTGCCTTAGCAAACTTATCGCTTAATTTTATAGATTTGATAATTCCGGTCCAAGCCTCGATATTGCCCTTCCAGCTATCAGCACCACTAGACTTATCGTTGAAAGTATATTGAATGATTTTTAAACTGTCCGTTTCAAGCAAAATATCCTTTTTGATGTCTCTGACGTTTTCATCCTTAATGTTGATTAAGGTGATTTTCTTGCCAGGATATACGGTGGCGAATCTGTTTAGAAATTCTATTAATTCTTCAGCGGAGCTCTTGTTTCGGTTGCAAAGGAGCGCGATTGAGCTGGAATCTTTTAGAATTTTGTCGACTTTATTTGCACGATTTAACATGGTCTCTCGAAACTGTTTTTGCGCAACATCTAACGGAATACCTTTTTCAAAGTGATGCATCGAAATTATGTCATTTTTCGTATCTCTGACATAGCGATGGCCGGAAGCCGATGTGTTAGGAACCTCTGTTATCTCCCCAAAAAAGTCTTCAAAGTTAGTCTCGAACAAGTGTGCAACCGCACTAAGTGAATGCGACGTCATCCAGTCGAGTGGAGCCGCTTGAAATCTCAAATTCAAGTCTCTTAAATGACCGCTCGGTCGACATGCTATGCCGATTGAAAATATGCAGTCAGCGCTAACTTCTTCGAGAGAATCTGAGTTTATATTGACCGAGGTCTGTGCTGTCTGTACTGGCGTTGAGCCGTTACTATTGTTTGATGTTGCCTCTTCGTTGGATGACTCAGCTAAAATTTCGTAAGTTTTTTCATCCACTTCGTTTTGTTCTGCCTCTGTAGCGGTTTGCTCGAGTGTTGTTTGGCTGTTGTCTATATGAGAGCAACCAGCCACCATAAAAAGACAACCCGCTATCAATATGCAAAGGATGTTTTTGTGAATATGTGCCATAACAAATCGCTCCTATCCCCAAAATAACAGATAGCTTTATTGTGCCACAAAAATTATGTTGAATAAAGAGTCGATTCTCTGAATTTAATCTTGAATTTTTATAGAAAACACCGAAGCCTCTTTGTTTATATCTGCCACTGGCGTTCTTCGTAAATAAGAATAACATCTACATTTTTCAGGGGATAGATGAATCAATGGGCGTGCTCTGTGAGGGCTTTCTCTTTGGTTAGCTGTTCTGGCCGGGCCGCGAGGCCAAAGAAAATAAATTTTTATTTTCTTTGTGATCCATAGCCCAACGAAGTTGTGCTATGGGCTGGCCGAAGGCCCTGCGGGCCTTCGGCGCCTCGCGGCGCCCTGGGATATGATCAAGGCTCACTCCTCAGATTTAAACCCTACCGTAAAAATTCCTTCAGCAGGGAACTTTTAGGCACGAGGGCGTTATCTATCGAGGAGAACTTTGACAACTTTATCCGCAAGTCTTGCACAGCGTCGTAGATGTCCACATCCGTTGGCACAAAGGCGCACGCATTAATCATCTGCGAGGCCATTACGCCAACCTCATACGCGTGGAAGGAGTTTATCGCGACGTCGCTCTCGCCCTTAAACGGCTTGATGTAAAGCTCCTCGCCGCGGCACACGTTGCTCCACATCATCACG
>JAZQMR010000134.1:0-1722 GCA_045543505.1 Acutalibacteraceae bacterium
CGATTCCCAGAATTCGGCCAACTGCTCGGACACTATTTCCCTCCAAATATAATTTTATCGCCTGATTTTTGGTTTCTTCGCTATAGCCTCTCTTTTTGCTTTCAGCGGTGTAATATTTTCCGCATTTTTTGCATTTGTATTTTTGGGTTCCCGCCTTTGTTTTCCCAGCTTTTATTTGATTTGTTTCGTCATTACACGCTTTACATTTCATAAATCGAGTATATCACAAATGCTTCTATAGGGCAGTCCCTAAAATCAAGTTATATGAGCTTGGTGATGGAGCTATCTACAGTTTTGACGCCCATAATACCGGAAACAAAACCGTAAATTTGGATAGTGTTAGAATTTCGACTTCATATCTAAATTCAGAAATAGATATTAGCAGACCTATTGGTCTTCGTTATGAGTTGGATATTAGCTCAGATGATGGATATATCGACCTTTTTTCCTCAAATGGTGACACTATTTCCAAATTCACACCAACTGGTGAACCCGGATCAAATTTCATCTCCGTTCCTCCTGGGGGCCACGCTTCTTTTACAATTCATGTTGACGCAGAACCGGACGCACCCTTTTACTCGACAGGTAAATCAACGGCAGGAACAGAGTTAACCTTGGGACAAATCAATCTTGTCTGGTCCTAAAATAAGCACACCAGATCCTCAAAAATATTGCTAACGAACCTTTTTTGCCAAGCTATCACCTCAAAATTATGCTTGACTTTTGCAATAACAACGCAAAACAAAAGACTTTGCATATATTTTTACTTGCTTACGTTGCGTTATCGCGTAAACTTTATTTTCTATCTCATTAAACTGTACTCTTCATCCGTTATTCGTACCACATTTCATAAATGACGTTTTATAAAGTTTGAAAGTAATAGCTACGACAATTTTGAATAAATATTGGCTATTATGCTTTTTTAGCAAACAAACTCTAATATACATAGAACTTCCAACAACACACACTACATTCTTATTTCAAAAAAAGTCTTGACAAAACTACACAACTATCATATAATTTTAATGTTTGTGCAATTTAATCTATCTTTATTGGCAGTTCTAAAAAGGGGCGAGTTTTTATGTTGGAAGCGGGAATTAAAGGTGAGCAAACCTATACAGTGCAGGCGAAAGACACCGCAAAGGAAATGGGCATCGGCAATGTGGAGGTCTTATCTACTTCGGCGATGATAATGTTGATGGAGTCTACCGCCTGCAAAAGTTTGACTGCGCACCTCGACGATAGGATGACCACCATCAGCAAGTCGATAAGTGTGGAGCATTTTTGTCCGACGCCGATTGGCTCGACCGTTAGATGCGAGTCTGAGCTGGTTAAGGTCGAGGGCAAAAACTTGATTTTCGAAGTCAAGGCGCACGACAGCTACGGTGTAATTGGCTCTGGCCTTCATGAGAGAACCCTCGTGGACACGCAATACTTCATGATGAAGGCGCTTGTAAAGAAGGAAAAATAATTTTATTTTTGAGTAGAAAAGCCCCGGCCGCGCGATATAGTGCAGCCCGGGGTAAATTGTTTTGATCCAGCTTATTTACATGTGAAAGCGTTTATAAAGTAAAATAACGGAAGTTCGCTTAAGTGAGTTTTTTCTCTTTGGTTGGCTGCTTCGGCCGGGCCGCGAGGCCAAAGAAAATAATATTTTCTTTGTGGCCAGGGGTTCAACTCTGTTGAACTCCTGGCTGGCTGAAGGCCGCCTACGGTGGCCTT
>JAZQMR010000135.1:0-5052 GCA_045543505.1 Acutalibacteraceae bacterium
ACTCAAATAGGGGGGTGCCATAATTGAGGATTTCTTTGTTTAGCTGCAACCGGGCCGCGAGGCCAACGAAAATAATATTTATTTTCGTTGTGCAAGATATCTCAAAATTTGAGCTATCTTGTGGCCTAAGGCCCTGCGGGCCTTAGGCGCCTTGCGGCGTCCATCTGTAATTAGGGCATTCCTAATTATCATTGTTGGAAATAATTATAGCATAAAAGAAATGGGCATTGCTAAATTCCGGTATATGCAAGCGAAAACCCTGTAAAATCAAATTCTAAAAAACTGCATAAGTAGCCGTTTATTTTAACTTTTACCGTTTGTAAAAATCGCAGCCATGTATGCAACTTAGCAATGCCCCGGTCGGTTTACCCACACCTATGACCATTGCAATACAATTTTGGATAAACGCATGGTAAAAAAACTTTTGTTATTTCCAAAAGTGCACAAAAAAATATATAGATCATTAGGTCTTCAAAATCCACATCATCTATCGGTGCGACTGGAGCATTTTCCCAGACACCTTTATCTCTCCAGCGGCAAAATCTGCGATGAACATTTTTCCAATGTCCGTATTCTGCTGGAAAGTCTCGCCAAGGTGCTCCTGTGCGTAAGACCCAAAACACTCCGTTTATGAACGGCCGTGTATTCTTAGCGTTTCCTCCAACGTGTGTCCTTTTCTCCAATTGTGTGCGGCTTGAGTTTTTCAAAAGCACTGTCACTTATATCGTGCCGGTGTAATTCTTTATTCATTTTTTGCTTACCTTTTTTATTATACCATATTTTTATTGACGGCGCTGTCTAAGCTTTTTCGATTTTATTTGTAGTTTTAATTTTTTCCTCGAAAGTTGTATAATATATGTATCAAATTTTTGTGGGGAATTTTATGGAAAACTTTGTGCATTTGCACGTGCATAGCGAGTACAGCTTGTTGGACGGCGCGTGCAAAATTAAAGATATGGTGAGTCGGGCGAAGGAGTTAAATCAACCGGCGATAGCGATGACGGACCACGGCAGCATGTATGGCGTGGTGGACTTTTATAAGGCGGCGAAGAAAGAGGGCATAAAGCCCATCATCGGTTGCGAGGTCTATGTGGCAAAGCGCAGCCGGTTCGATAAAGTTCGCGAGTTCGACTCGGAGATTTACCACTTGGTTTTGCTTTGCAAGAATAACGTCGGCTATAGAAACTTGATAAAAATGGTTTCGCAGTCGTTTATTGAGGGCTTTTACAACAAGCCGCGCATCGATGAGGACCTTTTGCGGGAACATAGTGAGGGTCTTATAGCGTTGTCGGCGTGCCTGGCTGGAGCCATCCCGAGAGCCTTGAATCGCAACGACTACGAGAGCGCCAAGGAGATTGCGCTAAATTATCACGAAATCTTTGGTGAAGATAACTTTTACATAGAGCTGCAAAATCACGGTTTGGCCGACGAGGTACGCATTTTGCCTATGCTTAGGCGCCTCTCGCAAGAGACCGGTATCCCAATGGTCGCGACGAACGACTGCCACTACATCTCGCGCGAGGATAGCCGGATGCACGAGGTGCTGCTGTGCATCCAGACGAACCACACCGTCGAGGACGACGACAAGATGGACTTCGGGACGGATCAGGTTTACATCAAGTCGACCGAGGAAATGCGCGAGCTCTTTGAGGACTACGAGGGCGCCTTGGAGAACACCGTGAAAATCGCGGAACGGTGCAATGTCGAGTTTGAATTTGGTCAGACAAAGTTACCGCACTTTGACGTGCCAAACGGACAGGATCACTACGAGTACTTCAAAGAGCAGTGCTACAGCGGCTTGCGCAAGAACTACGGCGAAAACCCGGATAGCGCGCTGGTGGAGCGCCTAGAATACGAGCTCTCCACGATAAAGCGGATGGGCTACGTGGACTACTTTCTCATCGTGCACGACTTCGTGCGCTATGCTAAGAGCGTGGGTATCGCGGTGGGGCCCGGACGAGGCTCTGGCGCAGGCAGCTTGGCCGCCTATTGCATCGGCATCACCGGCATCGACCCCATCAAGTACAACCTGCTGTTTGAGCGCTTCTTGAATCCTGAACGCGTGAGTATGCCGGACTTTGACATCGACTTTTGCTATGTGCGGCGCCAGGAGGTCATCGACTACGTCATCCGCAAGTACGGCCATGACCACGTTGCGCAGATTATAACCTTCGGAACAATGGCCGCGCGCGGTGCGATTCGTGACGTCGGACGAGCTTTGGCTATCCCTTACGCGGAGGTCGATGCCGTCGCGAAACTGGTGCCCATGGAGCTCGGAGTGACCCTCGAGAAGGCGCTTTCTAGCTCGGTTGACTTGCGGAAAAAATATGAGGAAGATCCAAAAATAAAAGAGCTCATCGACATGGCGAAGAAGCTCGAGGGGATGCCGCGTCACGCCTCGACGCACGCGGCCGGAGTTGTCATCACGGAGCAGCCGGTGAGTGAGTATGTGCCGCTCGCAAAGAACGACGAGGCCGTCGTGACGCAATTCCCTATGACGACGCTCGAGGAACTCGGCCTTTTGAAGATGGACTTCCTTGGGTTGCGCACGCTCACAGTGATAAAAGACACCGAAAAAATGGTGAAAGAGCTCGACCCGGAGTTTAGCATCGAGGGCATCGACCTGCGCGACAAAGAGGTCTTCGCGATGATGTCCAAGGGCCTAACTCAGGGCGTTTTTCAATATGAATCGGTCGGGATGAAAAATGTCTTGATGCAGCTCAAGCCGGACAGCATCGAGGACCTCATCGCGGTGATTTCGCTGTATCGGCCCGGGCCCATGAGCTCGATTCCGCAGTACATCGAGAACCGGCACCATCCCGACAAAATCACCTACAAGCACCCGCTGCTGTCGGACATCCTCGACGTAACCTACGGTTGCATCGTCTATCAGGAGCAGGTCATGCAGATTTTCCGGAAGTTGGCCGGCTTCTCGCTGGGTAGGGCCGATATTGTTCGACGTGCGATGTCCAAGAAGAAAAAAGACGTCATGGAGCGCGAACATCAAATATTCATCCACGGGCTCGTCGACGAGGCGGGTAACGTCGAGGTGGAGGGTTGCATTCGCCGCGGTATAAGCGAGAAAATTGCCTCGAGTATCTACGCCGAGATGGAAAGTTTTGCCTCGTACGCCTTCAACAAGTCTCACGCGGCGGCCTATGCGCTCATCTCCTACCAGACGGCCTATCTGAAGTGCAAGCATCCCAAGGAGTATATGGCGGCGCTCATCACGAGCGTGTTGGACAACGTCAGCAAGGTGGTCGAGTACATCGACGAGTGCAAAAGCCTCGGGATTAGCGTCCTGCCGCCGGATGTCAACGAGAGCGAGGAGCGCTTTACGGTCTCCGGCGAGGATATTCGCTTTGGTTTGCTCGCCATTAAAAGTATTGGCCGCGCGCCGATTGAGCAGATTGTCGAGGAGCGCAAGAACGGTAAGTTTAAGTCCTTGTACGACTTTTGCAAGCGCATGTATGGCAAAAATATGCAAAAGCGCGTGGTCGAGAATTTAATTAAGGGTGGCGCGTTCGACAATCTGGGTGCGAATCGGCGCCAGATGTTGACGGTTCTCGACGGCATCTTTGAGGGCCTTGCAGTGGAGCGGAAAAATAACATCGAAGGGCAGATAGGTTTCTTTGACACGATGAAAACTGAGGCAGATGCGCAAATTGAGATGCCGGACTTGTGTGAATTCCCGCAAGAGGAGCTCCTTAAAATGGAGCGCGAAATTACAGGATTATACTTGTCTGGCCACCCGTTAGTCGAGTTTTCCGAGTTGATAAAAACTCAAAAATATGCCAAAATCGGCGACATTTTAGCAAGCTCGAAGGAGGAAGTTCCTAAGCATCGCGACGGCGACAGAATAAAAATTTTAGCGATTGTCTCCGACGTGAAGCTGAAGACCTCGAAGAATAATCGAACCTTCGCCTACGTGACGCTCGAGGATATGTACGGCACGATGGAGATGATGGTTTTCGGCTCCGTGCTCGAGAGGAGCTCGTTTTTGCTGAGCGACGGCAATATCGTCGAGGTTCACGCTAGGATAAGCGTGCGCGAGGACGAGGAACCAAAGCTTATGTGCGATGAGATCATTTCTGCGCCGAATCCTAGTGCTATGCCGAAAAAGAGTGACGAGGCGCCTCAACAGAAGTCCGCGAAAAACCCAGGCCTCTACCTGCGGGTGAAAAGCAAGGACTGTTTCGAATACGAGCGCGCGACATTGCTTTTGAGCATCTTCGAGGGGCGCACGCCGGTGTACATTTTCCTCGAGGAAGAAAATAAGTTGACCCTCGCGCCGCGCAAAATGTGGGTTGCCATGAATAAAGTGCTGCTCGGTGAGCTGAAAAATCAACTGGGGGACAAAAATGTGGCTGTACGAGAGTAAGGCGGGAATGCTCTGGCTGCACCGCGAGACGCCGAAGGCCCCAACGGGGCCTTCGGCCATCCAAGAGCCCCACAAAGTTGGGCTCTTGGATACAAATAAAATAAATATTTATTTTATTTGGCCTCGCGGCCCGCGCAGAGCTGCACGAAGGTCTCACATTTCTTTTGAATACTTGCTGAAGTAATATAACTGCAAAGCAAGTGGAGATAGCGTTAACACGCTTAAAATGAGCACTGCAATCATATCGACCATTTTGCTCAAAGAGAGGTAGGCGGTTATTAAAGGCAAAATATAGGTGATAACGTCAAAGGCTTTTGCTTTCGAGCGCATCGTTATATTTTGAAGGCGCTCGTCTTTCCTTGCGAGCTCAACGTTTTTCATATGCTCTTTGTCCTTTGCTGCGGCAATAGATGCCAGCACCATGCTTATAGAAAACGATATAAACGCCAGAAAGTACAGCGTACTCGCTATGTAGATATTTGAAATGACGCTTTGGCTAACTACAGCAGCCACAAACGACACCATGGCCAACACAACAAGGCATCTCGCAAATACAACGGTCCTAGTTTTTTTCATAACAATCAATCTCCTTCGTAAATGAAAATTTCTTCGATACTCATTTTAAAAAATTTTGCAATCTTGAAAGCTAGCGTAATCGACGGGTTGTAGCG
>JAZQMR010000136.1:0-7007 GCA_045543505.1 Acutalibacteraceae bacterium
AATATTTATTTTCTTTGGCCTCGCGGCCGCAGCGGCTAACCAAAAGAAATTTCTCAATTAGGACACTTTTACTTTTCGAACCTCAGTCACACCCAAGACATACATATCCCGGCCTGAGCACAAGCGAATATTCTTGGCATCGTTGCCCACATTGACGGTCTTCAAGAGGTTGCCAGAAAAATTGTAGATATACACTTTTCCATACGACAAAGCAGCTAATTTCCTATGATTAAAATTTACGGCCTTGACATTATGCACAGTTGAGATTTCGTTCTCCACCTTGCCGGACTTGTTAAGCAAAACCATATCGGTATTATTGCCATCTTCAGACAGCGATAACGCCAACAAAATGCCATCTTTTTTGTTCACATCGAAGTGATGCAACGTCTTGCCGTCGTAGTTGTAGTCACGTTTTTCGCCGTTTCTAGGGTTTATCACACTCACGAGGCTATCCCCTATCGCGACGACATTGCCATTCGACAAATACTCGAGCCGCATGAACATATTGCCTTCGTAGTCAAGCTTAACCTTCGGGGTCTCCGACTTGTAGTCAAAGATGTACACCGAGGAAACCATCGAACCATCCTTGGCCGTCGAGCCGCACACCGCCGCGGACTTGCCGTTCTCACTTACGGCCATGTCGGTGATGTAATGGTCGGCAAAGTTGTACCTGTAGTAAATGCTCTTGCCGTTCTTCGCGAAAATCGTCATCTGCCCCAAGAAGCCGTTTGCCTCTGTCACCGCGCCGAAGGTCCCATAATCCGAGACGGCCGCAGAAATAATGTTATTCTCAAGTTCGGCAGTATGCACAGTTTTCGACTTGCTTTTTATCTTGAGGTGTTTTCCACCAAGGTCGTAAATAATCGCTCGATTCCCGCTAACTTTTAGGATCGGACTTGGGAAACTATGCTGCTCTTTTTGCATCTCGCCCGCCGAGGCGTTCAACGTCGTCAAGGTCGTGTCACTCAGCAAAAACAGATTTTTATCTATGGTTTTGAAGTTCTCTGCGCTGACCTTGTTACCGCTTATCTTGTACGGATAGCCGCTTCCGCGCTGGCCTTGCGCGAAAAGATCCTCTATAAAAACGCCAACATAGTCAGGGGCAAGCTTTTGTCGATTCACAAAGATCAAAACCGAAAGAAAGCTTATCGTCAAAATAAGAAAAACCTTAACAAACCTCGGTGGCAAGCCCTTTATAACGCCGCTCACCGAGTCTTTTGCCTTGCGCAAGTAAGAGCCGGCTTGTCCGAGATTTAAATTCAAGTTTAGGTTTAAATTTTTTCGCCTTCGCCGCAAGGGCCTTTTTTTACGAGAAATTTTTTTCATGCGGTTCCTCCAGTCAGTCGAGCTCGAGATTTATGCCATCGTAAAAGACCCGGTTCAGATACAGCCCGTGCGCCACCGCGGTGGGGCCGGCTTTCGCGCGATCCTTTGCCGAAATTATATCCGGGATTTCCTGCGGCTCGATGCGTCCCATCGCCACGCGCAGGAGCGTCCCCACCATGATGCGAACCATGTTGTACAAGAAGCCGTCCGCGGTCACGCGCATCTCGACGAGGCCGCCATTTCGCTCCACCGAAAAGGCCTTTACCGTGCGTACCATATTCTCAGGATTCCTCTTGTCGAGGGTGCAAAATGAGGTGAAATCGTGCGTCCCAATGAAATTTTTCGCCGCTGAGTCGAGCTTTTCGACGTCCAAGTGATACCAATAGTGAAATGCTCGCCCGTGCCAAAACGGATTGCGCACCGGCTCATTCCAAATCTTATAAACGTACTCCTTGCCGCTGCACGAGTACCTCGCGTGAAAATCGAGCGGGACCTCCACAGCGCCTGTCACGGCAATGTCCCTCGGCAAAAAGCGAGTTAGCGCCATTTTCAGGCGGTCGCAAGGAATCTTCGAGTCGATCTTCGCGCTCACGCAATACATATTCGCGTGCACGCCCGCGTCCGTGCGGCTGCAGCCCTTT
Organism: Acutalibacteraceae bacterium; assembly: GCA_045543505.1. Classification (GTDB taxonomy): domain Bacteria; phylum Bacillota; class Clostridia; order Oscillospirales; family Acutalibacteraceae; genus CAG-557. Next base: position 1,968 of record JAZQMR010000136.1, read on the forward strand.
ATGTCGACGTCCTCGCCCAAAAGCCTAGCCAGCGCGCCTTGAAAGACCTCCTGCACCGTCACGGCGTTTTTTTGCACCTGCCAGCCGTGATAGTTCGTACCGTCGTAACGCAGCGACATCAAAACATTCCTCATATGCTCACCGCCGGCAGCCACGCGTTGCTCAGCAGGACGAGCACGAACATCGCCACCACCACTAGCATCGCAAGGAAATCTCTCGCTTGAAGGCGCAAAACTTTCATTCGAGTTCGCCCCTCGCCGCCCTTGTAGCAACGACACTCCATCGCGACCGCTAAGTCATACGCGCGCCGGAACGACGACATGAAAAGCGGCACCAAAATTGGTACCATCGCCTTGACTCGCTTGATCAAATTGCCGTTTTCCATGTCCGCTCCTCGCGCTTTTTGCGCATCCACAATTTTGTCGGTCTCCTCTAGAAGCGTCGGGATGAACCGCAGCGCGATGGTCATCATCATGGCCAGTTCGTGGGTCTTCACGCCAAGCAGCGCCAACGGCTTCATTAAGCGCTCCAGCGCGTCGGTCAGGTCGGTCGGTGAGGTCGTAAATGTCAAAAGCGAGCTCGTTAAAAGTAGCATCACGAGCCGCATGGCTACAAATATGCTGTTGTTGAGGCCATCCCTTGTCACAACGAGTGCGCCAACTTGAAAGAGCGGCTCGCCCTGCGCGTAAAACACGTTCATAAGGCTCGTGAAAACCACCACGAACAATATGTACTTCATGCTTTTAAAATAGGTTTTGAGCGGTATTTTTGTCAGCGTCATGAGGGTGAAAATGGCTGCGAAATTGATGAAGATCGCGAGGTAGTTGCGCGACAAAAATACCAGCACTAGCAGCGCTATCATGAGCGAGATTTTCACGCGCGGGTCAACCTTGTGAATCGGCGAGCTGCCCGGGAAAAATCGCCCGAAAGTGATGTTACTTAGCAAGATTTTCGCTCCTATTTCTCATGAGATTCAGCACCGCCTCAACGCCTTCGGCCACCGTCAAGATACCCTCATTCAGGCAAGGAAAATTCTCCCTCAAGGCCGACATAATTGAGGTTACTTGCGGCGGCCTGAGGCCAATTTCTTTAAGTGACTCTGCGCGAGCAAAAACCTTCCGCGTCGAGTCGAACCTTACAAGTCTGCCCTCGTTGAGGACGGCCACCTTGTCGGCGTAGCGCGCGATGTCCTCCATGCTGTGAGAAATCAAAATCACGGTCTTGCCGCGCTGCCGATTGTAGTCATATATGCGGCTCAAAAGGTGCTCCTTCGCTAAGGGATCAAGGCCGGCGGTGGGCTCATCCAAGATTAAAATCTCCGGGTCCATCGCGAGCACCCCGGCAATGGCGGCCTTTCTCTTCTCGCCGCCAGACAAATCAAATGGCGACTTGCTCAGCGCATCAGCTTCCAGCCCCACAAATGTGCAAGCATCGTGGACTTTTTGCTCGACCTCGCCCTGTGAGAACCCCATGTTGAGCGGCCCGAACGCGATGTCCTTGTAGACGGTGTCCTCGAACAGCTGATGCTCCGGGTACTGGAAGACCATCCCCACCCGGAAGCGCACCTCGCGGATTTTTTTCGGCTCGGCCCAAATATCCTTGCCGTCTAAAAGCACTTGCCCCGCCGTCGGCCGCAAAAGGCCATTTAGCTGCTTAATTAGCGTCGACTTTCCCGAACCAGTGTGTCCAATTAAGCCGATAAATTCGCCCTTTTCGACCGACAGGCTCACGTTATCGACGGCGTTTTTCGCGCTCGCAAGCCCACTTTCATAGGCGTACGACAGGCTTTTCACTTCTATTTGCGCCACCAAAAAATCCTCCTTAACGCCCAATCTACCTAGTCAAAAATTCTCGCAAAACCTCCACGCAATCCGCTTCATTAAGCGCCACAGTAGGTAAGTCTAGGCCGGCTTTTTTCAGCTCGTGAAGTAACTCAACAGGCTGCGGAACCGCCAGCTTACAGCACTTCAGGAAGTCGACATCCGAGAAGACCTCCATCGGCGTGCCGAGCCTTGCGACTCGCCCCTCGTTCATCACCAGCACGCGGTCGGCGTCGATGGCCTCCTCCATGTGGTGCGTGATGAGAACTACCGTGATTCCGCGCTCACGATTAAGGCGCCGCACCGTCTCGAGGACCTCCTGGCGCCCCGCCGGGTCGAGCATCGCGGTCGGTTCGTCCAGCACGATGCACTGTGGTTTCATCGCGATGACCCCGGCGATCGCCACTCGTTGCTTTTGCCCGCCAGAAAGGCTATACGTCGCGGCCTTTCGATACGCAAGCATGTCAACCGCTTCTAAAGCTTCCTCCACGCGAGCCCGGATTTTCTCTGGCGCAAGGCCCAAATTCTCTGGCCCAAACGCTACATCCTCCTCGACGACGCTCGCCACGATTTGATTGTCCGGATTTTGCAGGACCAACCCCACCGTGCTGCGAATCTCATAAATTTTCGACTCGTCCCTCGTGTTTACGCCATTTATAAGGACATCTCCGGCCGACGGCAGCAACATCGCATTTAGGTGCTGCGCGAGCGTCGATTTGCCACTACCGTTATGGCCTAAAATGGCCAAAAACTCACCGCGATTTATCTGAAAGTTAAGGCCACTCAGGCTATTCTCCGCGGCACCATCATCGTACCGAAAGCTCACGTCGACGAGTTTTATAAAATTATCCATATCAAAAGCTCCCCAACTTACCGTTGCCAAATCGCCGTGGAGCCACATGGGAGCACGATTTTCTGCTCCGTCACGGGTAGGCCAATTTCCTCCGCCGAGACCTCGCCGCCGAATTTTTTCTTAAGCGTCACACTCAAAAGGCATTCCATTACGGCCGGCGAGAGACCCGTCGTGTACGAGTTCAGCAGCAGGAAACTGGCCTCCTCCGACAAGATTTGCGCGCATAAATTCACCAGCGGAAACAGCTCGCTCTCGAGCTTCCAGACCTCGCCACCGGGCCCTCTGCCATAAGACGGCGGATCCATAATGATGCCATCGTATTTGTTTCCGCGTCGAATTTCTCGCTGCACAAACTTCACGCAATCGTCAACAATCCAACGAATGGGCCTCTGGGCAAGGCTGGACATCGCGGCGTTCTCCCTCGCCCAAGCGACCATACCCTTGGAGGCGTCCACATGGCAAACACTCGCGCCAGCACTGGCCGCAGCCAAGGTCGCGGCTCCGGTGTAGCCGAACAAATTGAGCACCTTAAGTGTCCTGCTCGCTGATTTAATTTTCTCCGCGACGAAGTCCCAATTCACGGCCTGCTCCGGGAAAATTCCCGTGTGCTTAAAGCCCATCGTCTTCAAATTAAAGCGCAAATTTTTGTAGCTAATCGACCAAACCTTCGGCACTTTTCTAAGCTCTTGCCAAGCGCCACCACCGCTACTCGAGCGATGATACACCGCGTGAGCGTCCCTCCAAAGCGGATTTTTCTTCGGGGTATCCCAGATGATTTGAGGGTCGGGACGAATCAAAATAACGTCGCCCCAACGCTCGAGGCGCTCGCCGGCAGAGGTATCGATGAGCTCGTAGTCCTTCCAAGTCGCAACTCTCATTTTAGGCCCTCTTCCGGCAACTGCGCGCGGATGACGTCTGCCACCTCGTTTGCCAATTTCGTGATGCGCTCCAAGTCCTCGCCCTCGAGCATCACTCGAATTAGCGGCTCCGTGCCGGAAACGCGCACCAAAATCCGTCCAGTTGGCTCTCCGTCGGCACTCGCTGGCGCAAATTTCTTATTAACATCCTTGATGGCCGCCTGGATAGTCTCATCCGCGTAGAACTTCAGCTTGCCAAGGTTGTTGACCTTGACGTTCACCATCACCTGAGGGTATTTTCTCATCAAGCCGGCCAACTCAGAAAGCTTTTTGCCGCTATTTTTCAAGATGCTCAAGAGTTGAGCCGCCGTGAGTTGACCATCGCCCGTCGTCGAGTGGTCGAGGAAAATCACATGGCCGGACTGCTCGCCGCCGAAGTTGTAGCCATTTTTCAGCAGCTCCTCGAGGACGTACCTATCCCCCACCTTCGTCGCCACAAAGTTCAAATCTTGCTCAGCGCAAAAGCGATTAAAGCCGATGTTGGTCATCACAGTGCCGACGACTGTATCCTTGGCCAGCCTGCCCCGCTCGCGCAATGCCCTCGCACAAATCGCCATGATTAAGTCGCCGTCGATGATATTGCCCAGCTCGTCTACCGCCAGACAACGGTCAGCATCCCCGTCGAAGGCGATACCCGCGTCGAAGTTGTGCTCGCGCACATAGGCCGCCAGCCGCTCAACGTGCACCGACCCGCAATTCTCGTTTATGTTCGTCCCGTTCGGCGCATTATTGATGAGCACACACTCGGCACCAAGCCGCGAGAACAACTTCTCCGCCGTGCGACACGCAGAACCATTTGAGCAGTCGAAGGCAACCCGCAAGCCGCTCAAATCGCCGCTTATCGTGCCGGCAATGTGCTCTATGTAGTCGTCCACCGCACCCTCAGCAACCGTTTTAATGCCCAAGTCTTTATGCGCAACTTTTGCGATATCAACCAGCACATCGCCAAGCACAATTTGCTCTATTTGATCCTCAACTTCATCCGGCAGCTTGTAGCCATTCTCGCTGAAAATCTTTATCCCGTTGAACTCGAAGGAGTTGTGCGAGGCCGAAATCATGATGCCCGCGCTCGCGTTATATTGCCTCACTAAATGGGCCACGGCCGGCGTCGGAATCACTCCCAAGCAGACCGCGTCCACGCCCACCGAGCAAATGCCCGCAACGAGCGCGCCCTCCAGCATGTCGCACGAGAGTCTGGTGTCCCTGCCAATCAAAATCGTCGCTCTTCCCTCTTTATTTTTCGCCAAAAGACTCGCCGCGGCTTGCCCTATCTTCATCGCGCGCTCGGCCGTTAGCTCGACGTTCGCCACTCCGCGCACGCCGTCGGTTCCAAAAAGTCTACCCATAAAAAGTCAATCTCTCCCTAAAATAGTCCTCACTAAAGTGGCACCTTGGACAAGCAGCTCACCTGGCGCCGCGAGGCGCGGCGGGGCCCCCGGGGGGGCCCGGG
>JAZQMR010000137.1:0-4201 GCA_045543505.1 Acutalibacteraceae bacterium
CGGGGGGGGGGGGCTACGGGGCCGGAAGAAGAACTAGTGGAAAAAACTGTTGAGAAACCTGACGCTAAAGCAAAAGTCACCACAGCAAAAGAGCTGCAACAGCAAGCCGACACAAAAGTTGCCCTTGCTAAAACAGAGCTAAATAAAAAGTTTAATGAAAAAATCAAAGCAAACAACGGCATAGAGCTAAATGAAGCTGCCTTGAACGAGTTTATCAGCGAGACTCTAAACGGCTACAAAGGCCAAGAAAACCTAACTGTAAATGAAAAAAATGGCACAATTACATTTACGGCAAAGGGTGTTACAAAAGGTTGGATTCTTACTGGCGATGATAGTCGTTCGGCTACATTAAATGTTAGAGAATTCTTCACCCAGCTAAACAACGAAACTACCGAAGAAGCAAGAAAAAATGAGCATGGATGGTTCAACCAAACAAAATACGTTGCTGTAACTGAAGCAGACGTAAAAAGTGGCATGAACTTAGCACGTGAAACCGCCAAGAAAATGATTCGAGAAAAATTCGAAGACATTATTGTTGCTAAATACAACGCAGAAAATCCAACCGAGAAAGCTAACTCGGTAAAGGATATTCCCGCTAACAAAATGGCATCCATTTTGTCATCCCTAGAGCTCGATGATGTTGTTGACAAAATTGTTAAGGCAAATATTGAAAGAACTCATACCTTTAAAGATCCTGACCAAGAAAAATACGAAGGCTCCTACTTCATAAAAACTGCTGCAGCTAATGAAGAGATTAGAATAGGCGCCATTGGCTATAAGAAAACTGGTTTATTTGGAACCTCGACAGAGTTGATTAAATACAGCGATGAAATAAGTATTCGCGAGGAAGCTGCGAAGCTCATAAAAGAAAATGTCGAAAACAACTTAATTGACACATTTAATGCTAAAATCAAAGCAAACAACGGCATAGAGCTAAATGAAGCTGCCTTGAACGAGTTTATCAGCGAGACTCTAAATAGCTACAAAGGCAAAGAAAATATAACTGTGGATGAGGGAAATGGTACAATTGCCTTTACAGCAACGGGGGTTCGTTCGGATACCTTAAACGTTAGAGAATCTTTCACTAAACTAAACAACAAAACTACCGAAACAAGAAGAAAAAGTGAGCGTGAAAAGTTCGACCACACAAAATACGTTACCGCAACTGAAGCAGACGTAAAAGGAGGACTAAAGGTAGCACGTAAAAAGGCCAAGGAAATGCTCCGTGACGAGTTCAACAAAATTATCATAGAAAAATACAATGCAGAAAATGCAGACAAACCTGTTACAGAAATATCAAAGATATCTGCCGGTAAAGTTGCATCTATCGCTCTGTCATTGAAGGAAGATGATGTTGTTGAAACTGTTGTTAAAGCAAACCTCAATAAAGTCGATGACTTCAAAGAAACTAAAGAGGCCAAAAATATTAACGGTCAATTTTTCATAAAAACTGCACCGGAAAATAAAGAACTAAAAATAGGTGCCATCGGTTATAAGCTTACCGGCGTATACGGTTTCAGGCAGCCAGAGTTGATTAAATACGGCGATGAAATAAGTATTCGCGACGAGGTAAATAATTTCAAACAAGAGTTTATCGTTAGCTACGAAGCAGTTGTAGGCGGTATATTTAGTAAAGCCAATACAGAAGTCGATGCACTGTTTAAATTCTTGGAAGACAACAATCTAGCAGAAAACGGTTCCGTTGTTAGCGGCGTACTTGACAGAATAAAAGACTCCGACAGAGAACAGTTCAAAAACGATGTTAAACAGATTGCAGATAGAATTAGTGGCAGCGAAGGTAACTATAGTTTGAGTGGAAAAATTTTGCCCGGTAAATACAATGTTGCTCAAGAAAAACTAAAAACGATAAAAGATCTGGAAAAACAGCTTGGTGTTTAAAAGTTATAACAAAAAACCTGATTTCGCAATTGACGAAGTCAGGTTAATTTTTATAGGAGTGCCCTAAGTAAGAATTTTTGCTTGAGTTAGCCGCTCCGGCCGAGCCGCGAGGCCAAAGAAAATAATATTTTCTTTGTGGCCCAGCACCCAACGTTGTTGAGCGCTGGGCTGGCCGAAGGCCCGAAGGACCTTCGGCGCCTCGCGGCGCCAGGCGATTGCTTAGGGCGCTCCCATTTTTATTTTTAGAAAAATTATTTTATAAACTCTGCAATTTGTGCGTGGGTAATTCCATAAGTGGTACCGCCAGCTGCTGCCTCAAGAGCATCGTCATTGAGTTCCCCACCCTCGGTAATCTTTTGAAACAACTTGTTCAATTCATCCTTAGAAAGCTCTAACCCGTTTGATTTAGCTAAAGAGGAAAGCTCAGCCTTTGTTTTGCAGCCTTTTGCGAAGTTGACAAACTCATTAATTGTCATGCTTACAACTCCTTTAAAATAATGTATTTTAATTATACAATATTTGCGACGCATGGTCAATTATTGATATGCAATAACCCAAAAGCTAATTCGTTTCTTCCGTTACGATACATCTAAACTAAACCTAAAACGAATCGGATAAAACCAGTCGTTAAATACCGTTAATGCTAATCCGGTAACGCAACAAGCTCTCGATTAAATGCGAGAGCTTCCGTTTTTTTATTTAAAGCGCCTTACACGTTAAACCTAAACAAGACTACATCGCCGTCTTTCATTACATAGTCTTTCCCTTCGGAACGCACAAGGCCTTTTTCTTTTGCGGCCGAAAGAGAACCACAACTGATTAAATCATCGAACGCGACCACTTCTGCACGGATAAAACCTCGCTCAAAGTCGGTATGAATTTTCCCGGCTGCGGCTGGCGCCTTGGTGCCTTTCGTGATGGTCCACGCTCTGACCTCAGGTTTCCCGGCCGTCAAGAATGATATTAGCCCCAGCAAATCGTAACAGGCCGCAATCAGCCTATCTAATCCCGACTCCGAAAGGCCCAAATCGGCGAGGAAAAGCTTTTTTTCATCCAGGTCAAGCTCCGAAATTTCCGCCTCAATCTGAGCGCTTATCGGCAAAACTTTTGCATTTTCTTTTGTGGCAATATCCTCGACAACTTTTAAAAACTTGTTGTCTTCAACGCCAGCTTTAAAGTCGTTTTCGCTCAAGTTTGCCGCATAAATAATCGGCTTGTTCGTCAATAACGCGACTGTCTCAAGCAGCTTTGCCTCGTCCTCCGTGCACTCGACACTTCGCGCGGATAAGCCTTGCTCTAACGCACTTTTCACACGCTCGAAAAAGGCTAACTCGTCTTGGTATTTCTTGTCCGCCTTGAGCATCTTTTTCGTCTTTTCAATGCGTCGCTCAAGCAGCTCTAAGTCGGATAAAACCAGCTCCACGTTGATAGTCTCTATGTCGCGCGCCGGGTCAACGCTGCCATCCACGTGCACAATGTCGCTATCCTCAAAGCAGCGCACCACGTGCACAACCGCGTCAACCTCGCGGATATTTGATAAAAATTTGTTGCCGAGCCCTTCGCCATGAGATGCGCCCTTCACAAGGCCCGCAATGTCCACAAACTCTATCGTTGCCGGCGTGAATTTCTCCGGCTCGTACATCTCCGCCAACTTGTCCAGCCGCTTGTCCGGGACAGCTACAACTCCTACGTTCGGCTCGATCGTGCAAAACGGGTAGTTCGCTGACTGCGCCCCCGCGTTTGTTATCGCGTTAAAAAGCGTGCTCTTTCCCACGTTCGGAAGCCCTACTATGCCTAGTTTCATCGTGTTTCCTCTTTTCGTTTAATCCTTTATTTTTTCTTTTTTCGAAAAATAAAATAAGTATGGGGGCGCCGCCGATGTTCCTTTCAGGAACATCCAGCGAGTACAGGTTTTAACTTAATTTTATTCTAAAATGCGTTCCTGTACTCGCGCGCGGAGCAAGCTCCGCGCGGCGGCGCCCCCCTTTTTTATTTTTCAAAAAGAAAAATGCTATAACTCTTATCCAACCTCAGACTTGTTATTCAACTTCATCGTCAAGGAAATCCGCTTCTTGTCGACGTCGACTGACAGCACGCGAACCTTAACGATGTCGCCGACCTTGAGGACCTCGGATGGATGGCGAATATACTTATCGCAAATCTGCGACACATGGACGAGGCCATCCTGATGGACGCCGATGTCGACGAAAGCGCCGAAATCGATGACATTTCGCACGGTACCGTCGAGCTCCATACCCTCCCTGAGGTCTTTTAAGTCGGATCGTAGCCATGTCGTTCTGTG